>DPKU01000054.1 GCA_003542355.1 Clostridiales bacterium
GAGCTGATCAGCGAAAGCATACAGGAAGAAAAAATCACCATTTTACTGGACGAGAAAAAAATGGAGATCAAAACAGCTGACACCAGGGTCATCAGCCGGCTGATGGAGGGTGAATTTATCAAATATGCAGATATTATTCCCAAGAGTCACAAAACAAGATGTGTGCTGGATCGCGGAGAAATGCTCAACAGCATTGAAAGAGCCTCTCTTCTTGCAAAAGAAGGAAAAAACAATCTTATAAAAGTACACATAGAGGAAGGATCCATGGAAATCACCTCCAGAAGTGAAGAAGGAAATGTGAGAGAGAAAATTTCCTGCGAAACCGAAGGGGAAGAAATGGTGATCGGATTCAATTCAAAGTATATCGCCGATGTGCTCAAAGCTTTGGACGAAGAAGAAATCGTGTTTGAAATGACCAGCAGCACAAGCCCGTGCTTGATCAAACCTCTGGAGGGGGATGCATTTTTATATCTGGTCCTTCCCGTAAGAATCGCGGCTAGCTAAAGGAATGTATTTCAAGGAAGTATTTCTCAACAATTTCAGAAACTACGAAGAAGCGCACGTTTCTTTTGATGAGAAAATCAATATTTTTCTCGGAGAAAATGCCCAGGGGAAAACCAACCTGCTGGAAAGTCTCTATATCATGGGTCTCGGGAAGTCCTTTCGGACGAACAAAGACTCGGATATGATCGGATTTGAGAAGGATTTTGCCCGAATAAGAACGGTCCTTTGCGATCCGGCGGAGGCAGATACAGAAAAAGAAATTGAGATCCTCTATCAAAAAGAAGGAAAAATCATCCGCGTACAGGGCATCAAGCTGGAGCGGAGCATGGATTTGTTGGAAGAAGTCTATATCGTGGTTTTTTCTCCTGAAGATCTTAGAATCATCAAAGAGGGTCCCGAGAACAGAAGACGCTTTTTGGACAGGGAGCTTTGCCAGCTCAAACCGATTTACTACAGCACCCTTGGACAATATAAAAGGGTTTTGAAGCAGCGAAACGCACTGCTGCGAATACAGAGAAGAGACGATTCGCTTCTGGGCACTTACGACGAAGCGCTGTCCGAATATGGATTGCGCCTTACCCGGGAAAGGGAGCATTTTGTGGAAAGGCTGCAGGAAATCAGCAGTCAAATCCATTATACGATCTCCGAAGGAAAAGAAAAGTTAGAAGTCCGGTACGAAGGAGATTTTTTAAGAGGCGCGAAAAAGGACAAAAAAACACAAACAGAGGACGTTCTGTCGCTGCTGAAAAAAAACAGGGAAAAGGATTATTCCAGAGGATACACATCCGTTGGTCCGCACAAGGACGATTTGGCGATCTCCGTGAACGGAACGGATATTCGTCAGTTCGGGTCTCAGGGACAGCAGCGGACAGCCGCGCTGGCCATGAAGCTGGCCGAGATCCAGCTGATTCGGCAGGAAACCGGAAAAAACGCTATTTTGCTGCTGGATGATGTGCTGTCGGAGCTGGACGAAGGAAGGCAGACTTTTTTGATCGAAGCGATGAAAGAAGTGCAGGTTTTTATCACAGCAACCGGCATCGAAGAGGAAATCCTTCGGCGGCTGCCCGAAGGGAAAGTTTTTGACATTCACAGCGGACATGTAAAAAGGTTGACATAAATTGTCGAAAATTATATAATGACCGTTGCGATTGCATAGATATAATGACGAAGAAAGGAGGACATAAAAAATGAAAATGACCTATCAGCCAAAGAAGAGGCAACGTAGCAAAGAACACGGATTCAGAAAAAGAATGAGTACGAAAAACGGAAGAAATGTACTGAAGAGAAGAAGGTTAAAGGGAAGAAAATCTCTTTCTGCATAAAGGCCGCGTTTCGTGGTCTTTTTGCTAATGGAACCCTTCAGGAAGTGAACGTATGTTAAAGGCCGATGTGCTCAGAAATAAAAAGGATTTTACCAATATCTACAGGAGAGAACGATCGGTAGCGAGCAAATTCGTCGTGGTCTTTTACAGAAAGAATCAGCTTCCCTACAGCAGAAAAGCTTTTCTGGCCAGCAAAAAAGTTGGGAAAAGCGTACAAAGAAACCGGGCCAGACGTTTGATGAAAGAAAGCTACCGTCAGTTGGAGACACAAATTCCTCCAGGGTGGGATTTCATCTTTATCGCCCGACACACAATTTTGGATTCGAAATGTGCGGATGTGAAAAAATCAATGGAAGCCGCAATCAAAAAAGCCGGGATCATCAAGTGATGTTATGAAAAAACTGATCGTTTTATTCATTCACATTTACCAGAGAATGATTTCCCCTTTCCTGCCCAAGACCTGTCGCTTTGAGCCTACCTGCTCGGCGTACTGCGAAGAGGCGGTCATGAAATACGGGGCCATCAAAGGAAGCTGGCTGGGAATCAAAAGGGTCTTGCGCTGTCATCCCTGGAATCCGGGCGGATACGATCCGCTGCCATAAAAAGCTTCCCCTGGAAGCATCATCGGAGGAATAATGAATACATTTATCGGAATATTCGCCGGACCAATCGGTTCCTTGCTTGCCTATATCTACGGATTTGTCAACAATTATGGCTTATCCATCATCTTGTTGACGGTGATCGTAAGAATCTGCATGCTGCCGCTGTACTCCAAGCAGATCAAGAGCTCCGCAGCCATGGCTGAAATCCAGCCGAAGCTGAAAGAGATACAAGCCCGCTATGCGAACGACAAGGAAACGATGAACAAAAAGCTGCAGGAACTGTACGCAAAGGAGAAATTCAATCCTATGAGCGGCTGCCTGCCCCTTTTGGTACAAATGCCGATCATCATGGGACTTTTCAGCCTCCTGAGAAATCCGCTGGAATACATGTCTCAGCCAGAAATGGTCGTAGCTGTACATGAAGCGTTTCTCTGGGTACCGGACCTGAGTCAGCCGGATAATTGGATCTTGCCCATCGCAGCAGGCCTGAGCACGTTTTTCACTTATTCTCAGACGATGGGGTCTACACCCAGCGATGCCAACAACATGATGTCTGGAATGAAGTACTTCTTCCCCATCATGATATTTATGATGGGAAGAACGTTCCCGTCGGGGCTGGCATTGTATTGGGCCGTCGGAAACGGACTGATGATCGTTCAGACGTATTTTCTGAACAAGCAAAAAGCAAAACAACGTCTGCGCGTAGAAGTAGAGCAGACACTGAAAAAGAAAAAGTAATTCAACTGTCTTCGGAGGACAATCATGAGATATGCGGAAAAATGGGGCGACAGTGTCGACATCGCAGTCGATCTGGCCCTGGCAGACCTGAGACTTACAAGAGATCAGGTCGAAGTAAAGATTCTGGAGGAACCTTCTAAGGGATTTTTCGGTATCGGATCCAAGCTGGCAAAGGTAAGAGTCGAAGAGAAAGAAGTCAGTAAAGCAGAGAAGTGGGGTGCGCCAAAAGAAGCGCCCAGAGAAGTTATTAAGGAAATTAAGAGAGAAGAACCAAAAGAAGAACCGAAGGAAGAAGCGGAGAGAAAGCCCGACGTGAGACCCGAGCGGGTCGAACGCAGGATCGAGATCAAAAAAGAAGGAAATCAGGAGATCCTCATCGAGGTCTGCGGACTGGACGAACCGGATCAGCCGCGGGCGCCTTATCGTTTCCAACGCGAAAAGCGCGTTCGGGAAAAACCGCGCAGAGAGCCGGACCGGGAGACAAAACGTACCTATGGAGAAGCCAGGATCTTGAACGAAAGACCCGCGGATCTCCAGGAGCAGGAGCAGCATCCGGCAGGTACATTCCTTCAGGATGTCACCGAAAAAATGGGGCTCGATGTGAGCATCAAGGTCTTTTGCAATGCGGAAACAGTCTATGTGGATATCGAAGGTCCCGATTCCGGAACGATCATCGGAAAACGCGGGCAGACGCTGGACGCCATACAATACCTGACCAGTCTGGTCGTCAACAAAGAGAAGGACGGGTACACCCGTATCGTGATCGATGCGGAAGGCTATCGGAAAAAGAGGGAATTGACGCTGGAGAAACTGGCCAACCGACTGGCAGACAAAGCGCAAAAGTCCGGAAGGAGTATCCGCCTGGAGCCGATGAACCCCTACGAAAGAAAGGTGATCCACACCGCGCTTCAGAGCAGGCCGGAGGTCACGACAAAAAGCGAAGGGGAAGAGCCCTATAGAAGGGTAATCATCGATCCTCAGAAATAAGATCAAAGGCTGCTCTGATGCAGCCTTTTTTCAATCGTTGAAGATGGAAGGCATACGGCCATGAACGACGCCCAGACAATAGCAGCCATCGCCACCGCCTACGGCGAGAGCGGGATCGGCATCGTACGGATGTCGGGACCGGAAGCCCTGGATATTTTTCTGGGCTTGTTTCGCTTGCCCGATGGAAAAGCTTTAGAACGGGAGGAAGCGGAACCTCGCCGGATGCACTATGGCTTTATACGAGATCCGGAAACCGGAGAAACACTGGACGAGGTACTTTGTGTCTACATGAAAGCGCCCCGGTCCTATACTGCCGAAGATCTTGTAGAGATCCAGTGCCACGGCAGCCTGGTGTCTTTGCGAAACATCCTGGCGGCCTGCTTTCGTTTGGGCGCCGGCCCGGCAATGCCGGGAGAGTTTACGAAGAGAGCGTTTTTGAACGGACGTATCGACCTGGCCCAGGCCGAAGCCGTGATCGATCTGATCCAGGCCCGGTCCGACAAGAGCTTCGATGTGGCCCTGGGGCAGGCGGCGGGCACCCTGTCTTTGCGTGTCGGCCAGCTGCGGGACGGGCTTAAGGAACTCTTGATCCTGCTGACGGTGAACATGGACTATCCAGATGAAGACATTGAGGAAATCACGTACGGCCAAATCGAAAAATGCTTAATGCAAATAAACGATGAATGCTTGAAATTGCTGGAATTCTCACAAGAAGGGCGCCGGATCCGGGAAGGATTTTCCGTAACGATCGTAGGTAAGCCCAACGTGGGAAAATCCTCTCTGCTCAACTTTTTCCTCCGGGAAAACCGGGCCATCGTAACAGAGATCCCGGGAACGACCCGGGACACCATCGAGGAGCAGGTCTCGCTGAACGGGATCCCCGTCAAGCTGACGGATACCGCAGGGATTCGGGAGTCGGAGGATGTGGTGGAGCGCCTGGGCATCCAGCGCAGCAAAGAAGCGTTTAACAAAGCGGATCTTCTGCTGTTCCTGGTGGATTCCAGCCAGCCTCTTTCCACCGAGGACCGGGAGTTGTGCAGCTTGCTGGAAGACCGTCGGTGCATTGTTTTGCTGAACAAGTCGGATCTTTCCGGCGTCCTCACAGAGCAAGAAATGCAAGCACTTCTGCCAAAGGCCACCGTTCTGTCCACGTCTCTGACGGAAGGGATCGGGCTGGACCGGCTGGAAGAAACCATCACGGAATGGATCACCGGAGGAAAAGTCCGGCGCAGGGAGGATGTGCTGGTCACGAATGTGCGGCACATCGAGCTGATCCGTCGGACCCGGGAGGAGATCGAAGAAGCCCTGGCCATGACACGGCGCCAGGAAGCGATCGATTTTATTGAAGTCAATGCCCGGGCGGCTTTCGAGTTGCTGGGAGAGATTACGGGACAGACGGCGGGAGATGAGATCCTGAAAGAGATCTTTTCCCGTTTCTGTCTGGGGAAGTAGCATATGAAAATCAAAAACATGGGGCAATTCGATATCGTAGTGATCGGCGCCGGGCACGCAGGCTGCGAAGCGGCGCTGGCTTCGGCCAGGATGGGAAAGAAAACATTGATCCTTTCCATCAATCTGGAGGCCGTCGCCTTCTTGTTCTGCAATCCATCTATCGGAGGTACGGGCAAAGGGCATCTGGTTCGGGAGATCGACGCCCTGGGCGGGCAGATGGGTCTTGCCATCGATAAAACGTTTATCCAGAGCAAAATGCTCAACACAGCCAAGGGACCCGCAGTCCATTCTCTTCGGGCCCAGGCCGACAAGGTCGCCTATCACCAGGAGATGAAGCGGGTGCTGGAGGATCAGGAAAACCTCTACCTGAAGCAGGGAGAGGTCGTTGACATCGATTTTGACGAGCAGAAGCGCGTTCGGGGCGTTAGGCTGAAGACCGGCGTTTATTATGGCGCCAGGGCCGTGATCATCGCCACGGGCACATTTTTAAAGGGTATGATCTTTATCGGAGATGCGGCCTATCCCAGTGGCCCCAACGGATTATCGCCTTCCGACGCCTTGTCCGACAGTCTGCAGGCCAGTGGGCTCCGGCTGCGCCGTTTTAAGACCGGAACGCCTGCCAGAGCCCTGTCCAAAAGCCTTGATTATTCAAAGATGATTCCGCAGTACGGAGATCCGGTTATCGTACCGTTCTCGTTTATGAACGAAGAACTGCAGGCAGATCAGGTCCCTTGCTATCTTTCCTATACGAACGAGGAGACCCATCGGGTGATCCGCGAGAACTCTCATTTGTCGGCGTTGTTCGGAGGGCAGATCACAGGCGTAGGCCCACGGTATTGTCCTTCCATCGAAGACAAGGTCCGACGATTTGCCGACAAGGAACGTCATCAGCTCTTTGTGGAGCCGGAAAGCCTTACAACGGACGAGATGTATTTGCAGGGCTTATCCAGCAGCCTGCCCGAGGATGTGCAGCAAGCTTTCTATAAAACCATTCCCGGACTGGAAAATCTGGAGATCGTTCGGCCGGCCTACGCCATCGAGTACGACTGCATCGATCCGCTGGACATTCAGATCAACCTGGAGCACCGGCAGTTCGAAAATCTGTTTTGTGCCGGCCAGTTCAACGGCAGCTCAGGATATGAGGAAGCTGCTGCCCAGGGCCTTATCGCCGGGATCAATGCCGTGCGGAAGCTGGAGGGAAAGGAAGCCTTCGTGATCGACCGGTCCGAAGGATACATCGGCGTGCTCATCGACGATCTGGTGACCAAGGGAACCAATGAACCCTATCGGATCATGACCTCCAGAGCGGAATACCGGCTGGTATTGCGGCAGGATAATGCGGATACACGTCTCACGGAAAAGGGATATGCGCTGGGCCTGGTGACCGGGGAACGATATGCGCGATATCAGAAGATCAAGGAAGAAGTGGAGACCGAGCTTGCGCGTCTTTCCGCTGTTGAAGTGAGTCCATCGTCTATTAACGATTTCCTGTGTGCCCATGAAAGCACTGCGCTGAACAACCGAAGCACGCTGGCTGAGCTTCTGAAGAGACCGGAGATGGATTATGCACTTCTGGCTGAGATCGACCCGGATCGGCCGGCACTTTCCCGGCATGCTGTGGACAAAATCCAGGTGCAGATCAAGTATGCCGGCTACATTGCCAAGCAGCTGGCACAGATCCACCGGTTCAAAAAACTGGAGGACCGGAAGCTGGAACCAGAGCTGGATTATCTTTCGATGGAAGGGATCCGTCTGGAAGCCCGGCAGAAGCTGGCGCAGTTCAAACCTCTTTCCGTAGGGCAGGCCTCTCGGATCTCCGGCGTGTCCCCGGCAGATATCAATGTGCTTCTTGTTTATCTGGAAAAACAGAAGAGAGGGTCTCATGGAAAAGCTTAAACGTTTTCTGGAACAGAAAGGGCTGCCGGCGGATACGCATGCGATAGGGCGTTATCAACTGTATATGGAAGAGGTGCTGCGGCGCAACGAAACCATAAATTTGACAGCGATCCGGGTGCCGGAGGAATTTGAAGAAAAGCACCTGATCGATTCGCTGTCCATTCTGGACTTTCCCGGATTCGAACAGGCCGGACGCGTACTGGATATCGGCACCGGTGCAGGGCTGCCCGGCATACCCCTGGCCATCACAGCCCCGGACAAGACATTCCTCCTGATGGACTCCGTAGGGAAAAAGCTGACTGCAGTGTCGGAGATCGCCCTGGCCCTGGGTTTGAACAATGTACAGGTGCTCCACGCCCGTGCCGAAGATCCCGCATCAGATCCGGCCTATCGGGAAACCTTTGACCTGGTTGTCTCCCGGGCTGTTGCCAATCTTTCTACCCTGAGCGAGTACTGCCTTCCTTATGTGAGAGAGGGTGGCTGGTTCGTGGCTTATAAGACCCTGTCTGCCAAAGAGGAAATCCGTCAGGCCCAGCGTGCCATACGGCTTTTGGGCGGAGCCCCAGCCCAAACCCTCCAGGGAGACGTGCCGGAAAGCGGCCACATCCTGGTATGCATCGAAAAAGTCCGCCGGACGCCTCCGGCGTATCCCAGAAAAGCCGGAACGCCGGCCAAAGATCCTCTGTAATCGCGAAAGGGAAGATAAGATGAAGGTGATCGTCAACGGGATCCGCTTTGGCATCCTGCTTCAGATGGCCATCGGCCCCATGTGCCTGATGACCTTTAATACGGCCATGTCTCAAGGTTTCGCCCGGGGGATGGTGGTCGTCGCAGCCATAGCCGTTGTCGACATCCTCTATATGACCCTTGCGGGGCTTGGCGTAGCGCAGTTGATGAAGAACTCCCGGATCCAGCGGGGCATCCGTTTTTTTGGGTCGATCGTATTGATCCTGTTCGGGCTGAACATCCTTTTGGGCGCGCTGGGCTATTCTCTGCTGCCCGGCATCTCTCTTTTCGGCGAAAGCCAAAGCTCCAGTCTGTTTCTTCGCTGTGCGTTTCTGACAGCATCCAACCCGCTGACCATCGTCTTTTTTAGTGGTATTTTCTCTTCGCAAGTGGCTGAAAACCAGTATCAGGCACGGGAGCTGATCGTTTTCGGTGTGGGCGTTATGCTGGCCACAGGGATTTTTCTCACTGGTGTTGCGGCTCTGGGCACAATGCTGTCCGGCTTCATTCCCGATACAGCGGTCAGTGTAATGAATGGAGCTGTGGGACTGTTCCTGATCTATTTCGGATTGAAAATGTATCGCAAGAAAGGGGAAGACGGTTGAAACCCCAGAATCGAGCGTGTACACTGTTCATGGATTCGCAAGGAAAGGAGTGCCGACGGATATGAAATTTCTGATCATCATGGGAAGTCCCAAAAAAAACGGCAATACGGCTGCTCTCGTACGGCCGTTCATGGAGCGGCTCCTGCAGCTTCGGGCCGAGGTGGACTACGTGACGCTTGCAGATCTGCGCATCGAGCATTGCAAAGGCTGCGGGCACTGTCAAAATGTCCAGGATGCCTACGGCTGCCTGATCGATGACGATATGGAGGCTGTAGTAGATAAGATACGCAGTGCGGATTGCCTGGTATTGGCCACACCGATCTACAGCTGGCACTGCACCTCTCAGATGAAGGCGCTGATGGACCGCCATTACGGCTTGAACAAGTATTACGGCTCTGCCACCGGATCTCTGTGGGCCGGGAAATCCCTGGCATTGATCACGACCCACGGCTATGGCGCAGCCTATGCCAACAGCCCTTTGGAAGATGGGACAAAGCGTCTTTGCAAGCATTCAAAATTAAGATATCTGGGCCTGTGTTCCGCCAGGGATCTTGGCGACAGCCAAGGGTTTCTGACGCCGGAAGCCGAAGCGGATGCCTGCGCCTTTGC
>DPKU01000093.1 GCA_003542355.1 Clostridiales bacterium
GTCTGCCAGGGAATACCATGCTCTTCGGCCAGCTCCCTGAGGCACTCAAACAGTTCCCGGTCATAGATGGTCTGACGGTCCATCAATCCCAGAACCGGACCGGCACTCAGGCTGGTCACCTGACGATGTTCTTTGAGCCACGGCAGATCTGCGGCCGTGGTTCCTTCCAGGACCAGTGCGATGCGGGGGCGGATGGAGAAGGCTGCGCCGAAGGCGCCCCGGGCGCCCACTTCTTCCTGGGCAGAAAACACGAAGGTGCAATCCATGGGCAGTTCGCTTTGGATCAGGCGGATCATGGCGGCGCAGCCGATCCGGTCGTCCAGGGCCTTGGCTTTGATCCGGTCGTTTCCGAACTCGACACAGTCACTGTCGAAGAGGATCTCGTCACCGATTTGGACCAGTTTTCGGGCTTCTTCTTTTCCGGAGGCGCCGATATCGATATACAGGTCTGCCATGTCCGGCACGATTTTTTCTTCCTTGACGCTCACCAGGTGATACGCACGAAGTCCGATGGCGCCGGGGATGCGGCCCTTGCCCACCAGGACTTTCTTTCCGATCACGGTTCGCCGGTCGATCCCGCCGATGGCTGCGAAGCGGATATAGCCTTTGTCGTCTACTCTTTTCACGATAAAACCGACCTCGTCCATGTGCGCAGTGATCAGCAATTTATTCTCCGCCTTGCGCCGTCCCGCCTTCCAGGCGATCAGATTGCCTACGGCGTCCACCTTCATCCCCTGGACGTGAGGACGGATCCTTTCTGCAATGCAGGCACGGATCTCTTCTTCGAACCCGGATACACCGGGAACTTGACACAGCTCTTTGATCAGATCTTTCATCGGCAGTCACCCTCCCATCCCGGTGCTTCCATGAATGCCGCCAGCAGATCTGCCAGCGCTTCGATGTCTTTGACAGATACGGTTTCCATGGGTGTGTGCATATAACGATTGGGCAGAGAAACGACGCAGGTGGGGATCCCTTCCCTGGAGATCTGCATTTCCCAGCCGTCCGTATAGCTTTTTCCTTCCATGACGATCCGCTGCGTTGGGATCTTTTTTTGCTTGGCCAGGGAAAACAGCCGATCCCGCACCCAGGGGGTATGATTCGGGCCGAAAGCCACGGCGGGTCCCTCTCCCAGCACACAATCCGTATGCTTCGGTCCGCCGTCCGGTGTCTCTGCGTGGGTGACGTCTACTGCGATGCACAGGTCCGGATCCAGAGAAAACGTACCCACTGCCGCACCGCCGTGGTCGATCTCTTCTCGGGTGCTGCCCAGCAGGACGATGTCCTGTTCCAGTTCTTTTTTGTCCAGTTTTTCCAAGGCCAGCAACGCTGCGAGAAAGCAGGCGCGATCGTCCATGGCTTTGCCGCAGACAGCGTCCTTCCCCAGGGAAAAGAATCCGGCCCGGTAAACCGCCGGTGTCCCCACCGGGATTTCTCTTAAGGCATCCTCCTGGGAAAGGCCTGCGTCGATGCGCAGCTCTTCCATAGGAAAGGACTGGTCCATCTCCTCGGCGCTGAGCACGTGGGGAGGAAGGCAGGTGATGATGCCGAAGACCGGCGGATCGGTCATGATCGTCAATTCTCTGCCCGGCAGCATGCGGGGATCGATGCTTCCGATGGATGCGAATCGCAGAAATCCTTCTTCCGCTCCGGTCACGATAAAGCCGATCTCATCCAGGTGGGCAGAGAAAAGAATCCGCTTCGCATTGGGTTTTTCGCTTCGCAGGATGCCCACGGCGTTGCCGAAAACATCCACATAAGCTTCGTCGGTGAAGGGGCTCATGAGCTCCACGGCAGCCCCAACGACTTCGGCCTCGAAGCCCGAGGGACCAGACAGGCTGCTCAAGGCTTCCAATTTGCTTCTGATGTCTGTCATGCCTTCGTATTCCTTTCGAACGGTGCGGCGTCCTCCCACAGGCTGGCAGGATATTCAGCGGCCTTCTTTTTCGCTTCCATAGCCGTCATGACCAGAGGTTTGTCCTCCTTGTACGTGACGCCGTACCACTTGTCCCGGGAGGGGATCACTTTAACGCTTGCCCGTTGTTCTTCGATCAGATCCCCCACCACCAACGGGATGTAGAATTCTCCTTTGATAGGATCCGTCTTTAGAAGTTCCTCCAGAACTATGGGAAATCGCTGCTCCAGCTCCTCCAGAAACGAAGGGGTAAAGCCGAAAAAATTCATGGAAACCGGCGTGCCCTCCGCCAGCGTGGTCCATTTTTCATCGTCCAGGGTAAACTGGATCTGCCCTTGGTTCCGCTGGATCTTTTTCCGCTCCTTGATATCGCTCAGATATCCTTCCGGCGTCAGGGCACAGACGCCCCGGGCCACGTGGCCGTTTTCCGTCAGAGTGTTTTCGATGGAGTATCCGATCATGCAGTAGTCGTATAAGTCTTGATCCTCGGCCCGGGACAGATAGTTGTAAGCGGAAACGAAAGCGTCCCGCCCGTAATAATCGTCGGCATTGATCACGGCAAAGGGTCCGTCGATCAGAGGTTTTGCCTGGAGCAGGGCGTGACCCGTCCCCCAGGGCTTGTTCCGATCTTTTGGGATCCGGGTCCCTTCCGGCACAGCGTCGATCTCCTGATAGGCATACAGCAGGTTCATCCGCCTGGCGGCTCCCCGATCCATGATCGCCTTGAAGTCCGTTTCGATTTCTTTCTTGATGATGCAGATGGCTGTTTCAAACCCGGCACGCCAGGCATCGTACAGGGAAAAGTCAATGATCAGCTCGCCGCCGCTGCCGATGGGATCCATCTGCTTAAGGCCGCCGTAGCGGCTGCCCATGCCGGCGGCCATGATGACCAATACAGGTTTCTTTTCCATAATTCCTCCTTTTGATCCTTTGCGCATTCAGGGGATGAATGCTTCCGTTGCGCTAAATCCATGCTATACCAATCGGGGCTTCTTTTCAAGATTCACTGAGCCTTCTAGTACGCAGGCTTCCGGAGCAGTGTACCGTCTTTCGTGTAAATGGCGGCCTCATCGAACTGCGGTTCTCTTTGTGCTTGGTTGCCTTGAACGTAGGACGCGATCGTATAGTGGTGTTCCAGCTCCAGACTGTCGGTGATCACAACGATCATCGTGCAGGTTTCTCCGTCCTGCAGAGAGATCTCCTCGTCGACCTCATGTCCGTCCAGGCGGCCGATGTCGATCGGTTTCTCCGAAAGGACGGTGTCGTCCACTTTGATGACAAACAGCGCTTCCTCATAAGTAACCGCGTCCAGAGATGTCGATACCGGTTTCTTGTCCGCGCTAAGGGTTCCGGTGATGTGAAAGCCTTGGCTGTTGCCGCCATAGGAGCCCATGAATCTAATGTGCATGTAAGGAAAGATTTCATCCCGGATCCGATACAGGGAGAGGGCGTCGTTCTTCTCCGTTTTCGTGACATCTCCTTCGGTAATAACGATGGTGGGATCCAGTTCCGTGTCGAAGATCTTTGCCTCTACCGTTAAGGAAAAAGAAGTGCCGTTTCTTTCCATGGGAAGGAGCCTGTCGCCGAAGTCCAGGCTCACGGCGGTTTTGCTGCTGACCTCTTTGGGCAGGATCGTATAGGTGACCGGGACGGTAAGGCTGGCTGCATCAGGTGCTCCGAGCGTTGTTTGGAGCTGCTCGATAGCGCTTGCCTGCTTTTCCAGCATTTCGTCCACGTTCATGTAAATGGAGTTGATTTGAGTGTTTACAGAGTCCTGCAGAGACCACAAGGAAGAGGTGGTTTGCTCAAGCCTTCTTTCCAGCCCGGAAATTTTAAAATAAGATGCTCCCTGTGCAAACAAAAGCACAAGAATCAACAGAAGAGGTGTGTTCTTTTTCATCAAAATACCAGCTTTCTTTAAAAAATGTTACCGTCTCATCAGAGTGTTTCTGTACAAAACGGCCGTTGCCATATAGTATATCATAGAGCCTGCAAAATATTGCAGCAGATGAAAAACAAAGGAGATGCCTCATTGAAGAAAAAAAATAATATTCAAGATCGGTGGATCTTGATCCTCGGAGCGGCAGGATTTGCTTTGACGGCGCTGTTCATGATGAACGGCAGCCTGGAGCGCTTCGACTTGATGATCCAGGCGGGCGTATTGCAGGGACGGACGCCGGCACTGACGGCGCTGATGATCCCCCTTACCTACAGCGGAAACTGGCAGGCGGTCACAACGTTGTGCCTTGTCCTGCTTTTGATCCCAAGGACCCGGCGTGCCTATGGCGCCCCCCTGACCATGGCCGCACTCTCCGCCGTACTGTTTTATCAAATATTGAAGCATTTGTTTTCCCGGATCCGGCCCGATGCATCTCTGCACCTGCTGGAACAGGGCGGATACAGCTTTCCCAGCGGCCACAGCCTGACCGGCTTTTTGGTCTGGGGCACCATGATCCTGCTTCTGCTTTACTATTATGGAACCGAGGGCGCCAGGCTTCCTTTGTTCAAAAAAGAAGCAAGCGCCGTTCCGTTCATTCGTTCGGAAAGGCGCCTTAAAATCGTGTGCGGCTTACTTTTTCTATATATCGGCCTGATGGGATTTTCCAGGATCTACGTAGGCGTACACTGGCCCAGCGACGTGATGGGGAGCTGGTTCCTGGCCCTGCCGATTTTGGTCATGCTCAAGAAGATCATTTGGAAGCAGTATGCTTCAGATGATCCTCCAGAAAAGTAATGGCTTCTTCGTAGCCGGCGGTGCCGTGGCCGGCAATGGTGCGGACGCAGGCTTTGCCGGCGAAGGAGACCCTTCGGTATTCCTCGCGGGCGGAGATGTCGGTCAGGTGGACCTCCACCGCGGGAATGCCCACGGCCCGCAGCGCATCCAGAATGGCGATGCTGGTGTGGGTGTAGGCGGCCGGGTTGATCACGATCCCGTCGAATCGTCCCCGGGCGTCCTGGATCTCGTCCACGAGGGCGCCTTCGTGATTGCTCTGAAAACACTTGCATTCAAAACCGTGTTCTTTGCACGCATTTTCGATCCGCCGGACCAGATCCTCGTAAGTCTCCCGGCCGTAGAGATCCGGCTCCCGCAGCCCCAGCAGGTTGATGTTGGGCCCGTTGATGATCAGCAGCTTCTTCATTTTCCGATCCTTTCCCGAATGTTCTTCACCACCTCCGCAATGGTGCAGTTGCTCATGATGCGGATATCCGCAAAGGCTTCGTATAATCCGATCCGCTCCCGGTACAATTCCATGACTTCTTCCCGATTCTTCGAAAGAGGGCGCCCCTTGATGGACAGGAGGCTAGGGTCTCTTTTCAACAGGAAGATGAGTCCGTTTTGCTTCAGTCGGGCGTAGTTGAGCGGATCCTTGACGACGCCGCCCCCGGTGGCGATCACCAGTTTGTTTTCTTTTCCAAGCTTTTGCAGCTGCTCTGCCTCCAGCTTTCGGAAGACCTCCTCGCCCTTCTGTTCGAAGATGTCCGGGATCGACAGACCGGCGGCGGCTTCCACCTCTTCGTCGGTGTCGGCAAAATCCATGCCCAGCTCCGCTGCCAGGTGTTTGCCCACGGTGGTCTTTCCGCAGCCGGGCATGCCGATCAGCACCAGATTGGTCAGATCGTTCATCAGGTCGTCCCGGATCCCCCCGATCAATCCGTCGGGCAGGGTCTGTCCCGTAAACAGCTCCGCTGCCCGTTTGGCCTGGGCCACCAGCATGGTCAGCCCTCCGCTGCAGGGGATCCCCAACGCGCTGGCCTGGAGGATCAGCCGGGAGGAAAA
>DPKU01000191.1:0-2323 GCA_003542355.1 Clostridiales bacterium
CAGCGATAGGCCATGCCCGGCAGATTGTCCAACAGAACCGTCTTGCTTCGCTCACTGTCCCGAAGCGTCTGCTCCATGGCCTTCCGATGGCGGATGTCCTCGATCACACACAGATGGATCGCATCGGTCCCGGTCCCCAGGTACAGCGGCGAAATCGTCATGTTCACCCACACCCAGGTTCCATCCGGCCGCAGAAAACGCTTTTCCAGACTGTAACCGGGAATCGCGCCTGCTTTGAACCTGGCAAATTGCGCAAGGTCAGCCGCCAGATCCTCCGGATGCGTGATGGTATCCCACCGGAGGCCGGCCATATCTTCCATTTTCTGCCCCAGTATTTCTAGAAATCTGGGATTGACCGTGGGAAATTCTCCAAACGCAGAACTCATAAAGCGATCATTATGCACCAGGGCGACGCCCATCCGGACCTGTTCGAATATCGTCCGGAACATGGTCTCGCTTTCTTTCAGGCGCTTTTCCGAGGACAGGAGCTTGTTGCGTTCCCGCCGCAGTTCGTTGTTTCGAAAGGCAATGACATGAAGAACAGCAACGACCAGCAGGACGCTGGCAACCATCAAGCCGGCTTCGACAGCCCGGGAAATGGCTCCGTCTGCCCATGATTCTGCAGGAAAATCCACACCAAATACCGCAATCGTCTCGCCGCTCTGTAGATCTTTCATTGGGACAAGAACACTCACCCACAGGCCCCACCGATCCCGGGAAGGCTCGGTGACAACGGTTTTACCATCTGTAAAAGCATTGTAAGTGATCGGATCCGCTTCGTAGTACAATTGACCGGGCGGCGAGTAATCCGGACTGTCTTCCGGCTCGGAATCTACAGCAAAATAAATACTCCCTTGATGCATGTACATAATATAGGCAAAGCGGATCGCATTGCCCAGCCGGACCAGATAGGCCAGTTTATCTTTCAGCAGCTCGTAGCCGGCCGGTATGGTCCCCTGTCCGATCCCCTCGATCAACACCGAATCCACTTCCGGCAGCCCGGCTTCGGCAGCCTCGGCAAGCTCCACTGCTTTCCGGGATTGCTCCCGGATGACCGCATCCCAGGCACCGGCAATGTAAAGCGCACCCACCACGAGCAGGGCGCTGAAAATCAAGATCGCAGAAACACCCAGAGACTTTCGCTCCGTCGATATTGCGCCTTTTTCTTTTATGATGCTCTTGCCCATATCTTTCTCCAGGTACGCTTTCACCTACTTGCTCATTATACTAGGTTGGCAAAAAAATATATACTTTATTCGAAATTCATCGCATATTCTACTGCAAAAACTCTGAATATCAAGTCCGTCTTCTAAAAGTACAGGTTTTATGGTATACTTTTACAGCAGAAAGGGGAGACGATATGGAAAACAAGAAAATAAAGGTGGGGATCGGTTTTGCCACAGGACGAAAACAGTTTCAACGGATCTTGCGCAGCTATGCGTACAACTGGAAAGAATCCGGTCTCATCGATGACAAAAACGTAAGTCTGGACCTGTTCGTAGCCTACGATCTAAAATACAAAGATACCAAACGGTCCGACTACACGCAGATGAGCGCAGACATTGCACGGCTTATCGACAACAAATTCTTCATCGGAATCAACGAGGTCGAAAAAGTAAAAGCCGAACTGGCAGCGCAAGGCGTGGTGAATCCCGAAGAGTTGTCTCTTGTGTTCGGCAGCGGATATGCGGCACAACGCAATATTATCTTATATTACGCCATTAAAAACAAAGTCGACTATCTGCTGTTTCTGGACGATGACGAGTATCCCATGGCAGCCACGAAAAACAGGGATACGGTGATCTGGAGCGGTCAGCACGTGCTGAAGACCCACCTGGACAACATTACGGAAGCAGATATCACCCACGGATATCACTGTGGTTATATCTCTCCGATCCCTTATATGGAATTCGACGAACGCATGGGCGAAGACGATTTTCGCTCCTTCATCAAAGCCATCAGCAACGATATCGTCAACTGGGAGAACATTAAAAATGTAATGAAAAACGGCGGCGTATCCTATGCCAGCACAGAAATCCTCAAGGAGCTGGAGGTTGTGGATGTGCCAGAGATCAACAAAGCCAAATTCATCTCCGGCTCCAACTTGTGCCTCAACCTGACAAAACCGGAGCGGGTCTATCCGTTCTACAACCCGCCGGGTGCCAGGGGGGAAGACACCTTTTTAAGCACTTGTCTGAGCGACCGCATTGTCCGCAAGGTACCTTGCTATGCATTTCACGATGCATTCGCATCCTACACCCAGTTGTTGTCCGGAACGCTGCCGACCAAGTTGAAGGCGATCCACTGGAATTCGGACAAAGTG
>DPKU01000191.1:2401-2534 GCA_003542355.1 Clostridiales bacterium
GATCCTTCCAGACCATCATGAAGGAGCTCAAGAAATACGATAGCCGGGTCGAGATCCATTATCAGGGATTCCTGGATACGAAGCGTATCTGGGCCGATATCATCGACGCCCTGCAGAAAGGTGGTGAATCATG
>DPKU01000001.1 GCA_003542355.1 Clostridiales bacterium
GTGGCCAGTCTCCAGGAAGTGTTGTTCCGGCGGCTCAAAAAAGCGCAGGAAGGCGTCCCGGGCTTCGATCAGCTGCCGGATCTGATCCTGATGGACGGAGGGAAGACTCAGGTGAACGGCGCAATGAAGGTTTTGAGGGCACTGCAGTTTGACATCCCTATAGCAGGAATGATCAAAGACGATCATCACCGGACGAGCAGTCTGCTCTACGAGAATCAGGAGATCCCTCTGCGGGGCAGGCAAGAACTCTTTGCGTTTATCGGCACGGTCCAGGAAGAGGTCCACCGCTTTGCCATCGACTACCACCACAAGCTTCGGGGCAGAAAAATGAGCCGATCCGTGCTGGACCCCATCGCAGGTGTGGGCGAAAAGCGCAAGGCAGCGCTGCTGGCTCATTTCGGCAGTGTGGATGCGATCAAAGCGGCCTCGGCGGAAGACCTGACACAGGTGCCGGGTATGAATCGTGCTGCGGCGGATGCAGTGTTTCGGTACTTTTCCGGAAGAGACAAAAAGCCTTCGGAACAGGAGCCGGACCCCGTCAAATAGTATTTGGCGAATCCATAGAATCATGGTACAATACCAATGGCGCAGAGCCGCCACCGAAATGGAGGGTTTAAAATGACAGAAGAAAAGAAATCCAGCCTCGACATGGATGAAACAGAAGAAGAAATGGAAGAAGCCGATTTTATCACATTGGAGTTCGATGATGGCGCAGAAGTAGAATGCGAGATCATGGGCATCTTCGAAGTGGACGGAAAAGAGTACATCGCTCTGGTCCCTGACGACGAGACGGATGACGTATATATTTACGGCTATGCTGAGGTCTCCGAAGAAGAGTTTGAACTGCTGGACATCGACGACGACGCGGAATTCGAAAAAGTCGTAGCGGAATTCGATAAGCTGACCGCAGAGGAATAGAATGAAGCAATACGACATCATTGTTGTAGGGTCGGGTGCAGCCGGTGTGTTTTTGTCGTACGAACTCACCCGCCGCAACAACCGTGCAAGTGTTTTGGTGCTCGACAAGGGCGAGAGACTGGAAAATCGCTCTTGTCCTATTAAGCGTGGAATCACGGAAACCTGCATCAAATGCAATCCGTGCCATATCATGAACGGCTATGGCGGAGCAGGGACTCTTTCGGACGGAAAGTACAACATCACCACGGATTTTGGCGGTGATTTGCACGAATACGTCGGCAAAGAAAAAGCCATGGAGCTGATGGAATATGTTGACAGCGTCCTGTGCGAAATGGGCGGAGCAGACGCAAAGCTCTACACCACAGCCAACAGCGAATTAAAGACCATCGCACTCCAGAACAATCTGCATCTGCTGGACGCCAAAGTACGCCATCTGGGCACCGACCGGAATGCACAGATCCTGGAGCGGATGTTTGAGTACACCAAAAAGCGAATTGACATGGAATTCCTGACCACTGTGGAAAGTGTGGAACAGACAGACGCTGGGTTTGTGGTGCGCACGGATCAGGGACAGGAGTATTCCTGCAAGGATCTGGTGCTTGCAACGGGGCGCAGCGGCTCCAAGTGGATCTCGGGCGTTTGCCGGAAGATGGGGATCTCCATGCAAAGCAACCGGGTGGACATCGGGCTTCGTGTTGAGCTCCCTGCCGTGATCTTTAAGCACATCACCGACGAGGTCTACGAGAGCAAGATCGTCTACAAGACCGATAAATATAACGATAAAGTACGGACATTTTGTATGAATCCATACGGAGAGGTCGTTTCGGAAAACACGAACGGCATCGTCACCGTCAATGGCCACAGCTATGCGGACGAAGCCCTGCGCACGGAGAACACCAATTTTGCGCTCTTGGTTTCCAATAACTTTACCGAACCCTTCCGCAACAGCAACGAATACGGAGAGTCCATCGCTCGCCTTTCCAACATGTTGGGGGGCGGCGTGCTGCTACAGAAGTTTGGAGACCTGGTCAAGGGCCGCCGTTCCAACGAACACCGCATGGCCAAGTGCTTTACCCGTCCCACGCTGAAAGCCACACCCGGCGACCTGAGTCTGGTGATGCCCAAGCGGCAGCTGGACGACATCATCGAAATGATCTACGCTTTGGACAAGATCGCGCCGGGAACGGCCAACGAGGATACGCTTCTCTATGGCGTGGAAGTAAAATTCTACAATTCCATGGTAAAGGTCAATCGGGATCTGGAAACAAAAATTAAAGGACTGTACGTGCTGGGCGATGGTTCCGGCGTAACACATTCCCTTTCGCAGGCCAGTGCCAGCGGCATCCATGTGGCCAGACTGCTGGCCGATCAGTACGCCTGATCACTTGTGACAATAAAAAAGAACTGCCGGGAGCATGAAATGAATGAAGTGCATCCCGGCAGTTTTTATTTTAAAACCATTTTTTCTTCTTGAAGTATATGTAAAGCCCGATACCGATCAGCATACTGACAGTTATCACCATCGGATATCCCAGATCCCAGTCATATTCCGGCATGCGCAGATTCATTCCATACCAGCCGACCAGCAATGTCAGAGGCAGAAAGATCACGGTGACAACGGTGAACACCTTCATGATCTGATTTTGCTCGATATCGATTTGGGATTGGTACGCCTCTCTGATTTGTGAGACCCGATCCTGCATGTTGACCACATTGGCCAGGAATCGGGCTGTCCTGCTGCTGAGCGTTTCCAGCCGCCGTACGACTTCCTTTGTCAGAAGGCCGTTTTCGTTCTCGGCCAGGTCCTCGAAAATCGAGATGAATTGCTCATAATAGCGCTTCAGATTCAACAGCTCCTTGCGAAAGGAAATGATTTCTTTCAGATGGTTCTTCCGGGGATGCATCAGGATGTCGTCGTCTGCCTGGATGATCCGGTCCTCTGTTTCGTCCAAATGCTTCATGTCATCCTTTAGTAAGCGGGATAAGAATTCCACGAAAGCCTGTTCGTTGGTGTCGCGTTCATTGAAGATCGATAAGGCTTTTCCAAGGGACAGATCGTTTTCGCAGAAGACGAAAAAGTCTTCACCATCCAGATAGAGGAGCATCTGGGAGGTTTCCGTCTTTTCGTTGGAAATATCATACCACTCGAAGGCGATGATGTTGAAATCGGGGAAGCTTTCAAAGGTATGGATCTCCCGTTCGGCGATATACGCGATCACGCGCTTGTCCAGCGAGGTCTCCACCTCCCGGATTCGATCCAGCGGTAGTACTTTCTGCATATCAGATCGCTCCTGTTTCCACTCTGGGGATCACGACGGATCCATTGGGGATGATCAGTATTTTTTGCTTTTCCAGCTTTGCCGCAGCCAGCAGCTCATCCATATTTTGATACACTTCAATGCCCATTTCGCCGGCGTCTGCCGCATTCAGCTCCGACAGCATCATGATTCGGTATCTTCGAGCTTGTTCACAATTCAGATAGAAAATGTATCCTGGTATGGTGAAATTTTCCCGTAGCGCACTGTCCAGGATGCCTTCCTTCAGCGGACGCAGCCAGTCGAAATATTCGCCGGGGCCTCCGCCGTCCCGGCATTCTGCCACCAGGATCAGCGTGCCGCCGTTTTTCAGCGCCGGCTCCACATTGTCGATCACCTTGCTGCCCTGATATAGGGACATGTCCTTGGGAAACCCGCCGCAGCTGGTGATCACAGCGTCGGCCGGGCAGGGAATGGAGACCGTATACATTTGATCCGCCAGGACACAGGCGCGCGCCCAGGATTCAAATCGATCGCCGGACAGAATATAGGCAAGGGCCATGTCGGTATTCATGACCAGGTTGATCGTAAAGACGTCCTTTAAGAAAGCAGCGCCCTCGCACATGTCTTCGTGGATGGGATTGCCTTTGAGCACGGAATTCCCAATCAGCGGATTGGAGCGAGGAGCTTCCGGATCCAGGGCGTGGGCGTGATTCTGGCGAATGGCTTCCGCCGAGGCAACACCGGGCAGGATGCTCTTTCTTCCGCCTCCGAAACCGGCCATCACGTGATGGGTGCAGGCGCCCAGGGTGATCACTTTGCGCGAAGCCACCAACGGGTGGATACGCAGGTGGGTGCCCCGGCTCGTCGTTCCGATCCAGATCAGATCGTCGGACTGGCTGTCGTGGTTTATGACCTCTATACGCTCCATGACGGCAGGGGACACCAACTGTGTCAATATCTCCGGACCGTCTCCGTCGTGGGTACCGTTCGCAATGACGATGACCATGTCCCGATCTTCGATGCCACATACGTCGTGCAGATAGTCGATCAGGTGGGGAAGGACCAAATCCTGCCGCATCCATGACCGGCTCCGGTCCGACACGACAATGGCCAGCTGATCGCCGGTTCGGGCAAATGCTGGAAGAGAAGGGCCTCCTACGGGATGCTCCAACGATGCAAAGAGAGCCTGTCGGATATCTGTTACAGGCTCTGTGGCGTTACCGTGCAATTCCCCGATGATATTCGTTTCGTCGACTTCAAAGCTGACGGATCGGTCTCCGTATCGGAACTGGTAGGATTTCATATAAAGTCCTCTTGGATGGTTACTGCAGTACGGCTTTTTCCTGGAGATGATCCAGAACGTTCTGGGCCTGCACCATCATCATCAGATAGGGCTTGCCATACTGGGTTTTGAACTGGGTGTAATCTTCAGATCCGGCATATTTAGCGAAGTAATCCCGCAGATCCGCATCCTTCATTTCGAGCTCCAGTTCCTCGGCGATGGCCTGGATGATCAGATAGAAGGTGGCGGTCCGGGTATTGGATTCTTTGCTGCTTTCCAGCAATTCAGCCGTGTTGGCTACCCCTGCGTATACAGGGAGGAATTCTTCCAGTTCCATGCTGTAATAGGCAGCGTATTCTTCGTAATAAAGCAGCATGGATTTTTCCTGATACTCCAGCATGCTGTCGGGAAGCGTTATGACGGTGCTGTTATTGATGATGTATTCCTGGAGATAAGCCGAAACGGCAGCGGTGCGAAGATCGTCTCGTATCCCCTCCTGCATGTCCAGCACTGTGGTCCATCCCTTCGCTTCGGAGAAATTCTCCTGTACGAAAAGATCGTCCACAACGGGGTCTATGTATTCCACGATGTGATTGATCGTCGTGACGAAGACTGCATCTTTCCCGTTCAGATGGGCATTTCCGGCCTCTTCGGTCCCATAGTCCTCGGGGAATGTGACTTCCACGTTGAAAGTCTCTCCGGGCATGTGACCGATAAGCTGCTCCAGAAAGTCATCGATATAGCTGGTATATCCAATGGTCACGTCCGCACCGGCGCCCTGGGTATTCCCGCCGTCAAATTCCACACCGTCCACCGACCCGACATAGTCGATATTTACTGTATCTCCGTCTTGAACAGAACGATCCGTTACTTCTTCGGTGGTGATAAACTGAGAGGCAAGTTCCTCGATCTGAGCCTGAACAGCATCGATGCTGATCTCATGAGTCTCTGCCGGGACAGCGATCCCTTCGTATTCGCAAAGCGTCACGTTTTCCAGGGCGTTGAGGCCTTCCCAGCGTCCATTGTCCATGATTCCGGCGCTGTCGGTGAATTCTTCTTCCTTGGGTCCGCAGCCAGCCAGGGACAGTATAAGAAGTGTGACCGCCGCAAGCAGGGCGATGTTTTTATTTTGTTTGTGCATTGTCAATTCTCCATTCCTAAAATTATACAGTCAATGATAACATATTTCCCTTGGGATAGATATGAATTTTCGATGAACAACAGGGAAATTCCTTACAAAACACTGGACAGAATAACGCAGCATGCTATAATGAGATAAAGAATAACTCGTGTAGTGGAATAGAAAACTAATTTAAGGAGTTTTAAAAGCTATGACTGATGTTACAAAATTCAATGGACAAACGAAGGGGGAGGAGCTCGCCAATGCGATCACCCATGGAGTCGGGGCGCTTCTTTCCCTGACCGGTACGATCGTGCTGTTGACTGCAGCGTTTATGTACAGCGACGGTCTGGGCATTTTTTCAGCATTTTTTTACGGGATCAGTCTGGTCGTGCTCTACACATTTTCCACGTTGTATCATGCGGCGGCAGGGCCGCACAAAAAAGTCCTCCAGAAATTGGACCACTGCTCTATCTTCTTTCTGATCCTGGGCAGCTACGCGCCCCTGTGTCTTGTGCTGCTGGGCGGAACGGCAGGACGTGTCCTGTTTCTTCTGAATGCATCCTGCGCGATCGTGGGCATCGTTCTGAACTGTGTGGATATCCGCAGGTTCCACAAGGTTTCTTTGGCGATGTATCTGATCATGGGATGGTCCTGCGTCTTCGTGCTTCCTCCGATCTTCGGCCGTCTCGATATCTGGGGGCGGTTCCTTCTGGTGACCGGCGGGCTTCTGTATTCCGGCGGCGTATTTTTTTACGCAAATCATAAGCATCGATACATGCACTCTGTGTGGCATCTGTTTGTGATCGGCGGCAGCGTCACCCACTATTTCCTGATTCTGTTCTATACATATTTAAACTAAAAAGAAGACCGCGAACGGTCTTCTTTGATTTATGTCCTGCAATGATCAGGGTCTGTAGGCACCGGGCCGGATCACATCGCCAAAGCGTTCTTTGGCTGCCCTGATATGCTCGATGGCCTGATCCCAGTGATCGAACAGCTCCTGAGGCGTATGCGAGTCCATCTTGGTATAGAACGCCTTGGTTCGCTCCAGTTTGCCGATCCATCCGGCGCAGCGGAAGCTGAACAGGTATTCATAGTCTTCTTTCGAAAACGCTTCGTCCAAATGCTTTTGAAACAGTATCACCAGATCCTCGTAGCGGGGGATTTTTCCTGTTGGCGTGTCGTAGGCATCGTATTCTCCGTGGAGCCGTCCTTCGGCCCAGTGCAGCCAGACTTTCTTGGCCAGTTTGCTGGTCATGAAGTTTCCTGCGGCATTCTTCATGAAGTAGTTGGTGCTGAAGATCCGCGGCGGTTGGTCCACCTTCTCACCGAAGCGGATGTTGTTCATTGTATACTGGCCCAAAGGATAGGAAAGAAAATCCGTGATGGCCATGGGATCCGATTTTCGCACGCCTTCTTTGCCCAAGGTGGCGCTGGTGGTCTCGGATTCCAGCGTGGCGGCCTTCAACAGGATCCCGTCTCTCCAGGAGGGTGATTCTTCTATGGGAACGGTGATATCGCTGTCCCGGCCGCCGTAGAGGATGCCTTCCACCTGTACGCCGTTCTTTGATTCAAAGCCTTCTTTATCGATATTTTCCAGATAATCCAGGCGCATGGTGTAGC
>DPKU01000187.1 GCA_003542355.1 Clostridiales bacterium
CAAGAACAGCATCAAGATCATCGGTCAGACCACCGATATGTATACCCAGGCATACTTTGCCTACGACGCCAAAAAATCCGGCGGCGTCACTCAATCCCACCTGCGTTTTGGCAAGGACCCTATCCGCTCGCCTTATTATGTGAGCCGGGCCGATTTCGTGGCCTGTCATGCGCCTTCCTATGTGGACAAGTACGACCTGGCCAAAGACCTCAAGGATGGCGGGATCTTCCTGCTCAACTGCCCCTGGAAGGCCGAAGAACTGGAAGAGAAGCTGCCGGCAGAGCTGAAAAGGGGGCTGGCCGCAAAAAATGCGCGCTTCTACATCATCGACGCCCTCGGCATCGCTTCGGGTCTGGGTCTGGGCGGCCGGACCAACTCTGTCCTACAGTCCGCATTCTTTAAGCTGGTGGATGTGATCCCTCTGGATATTGCGCTGGAAGAGATGAAAAAAGCCGTGCGAAAGACCTATTCAAAAAAAGGAAAGAAAGTCGTGGAGATGAACGTGGCCGCCATCGACGCCGGCATCGACGGGCTGATCGAAGTGAAGGTCCCTGTCTCTTGGAAAAACGCCAAGGATGCGCCGGTCGATCTGTCGCATTTGCCGGAATTTGTCCGGGAGGTGGTGATTCCCATGAATCGCCAGGAAGGAGACGACGTCCCTGTGTCCATGTATGGTCGTTTCAATATTCCTGACGGCACATTCCCTTCGGGCATGACAAAATATGAAAAGCGCGGTGTGGCCGTTTCGGTCCCCCGCTGGAATATCGACAATTGCATCCATTGCAACCAGTGCGCTCTGGTCTGCCCCCATGCAGCCATCCGGCCGATCCTGATCGACGCAGAAGAAAAGAAAAATGCGCCGGCAGGCTTTGAGACGAAAAAAGCGCTGGGCAAAGGGCTGGAAAACTATGCGTTCAGGATCCAGGTGTCGCCCTACGACTGTACCGGCTGCGGAAGCTGCGCGGAGGTCTGTCCGGCGAAAAACAAGGCTCTGGAAATGAGGCCCTTGGAAGAAGAACTCCGTCAGCACGAAAACTGGACCTTCGCTGTGGATGATGTGCGCATCAAAGCGGATGCCGTCAAGGATACCAGCGTCAAGCACAGTCAGTTTGCCCAGCCGTTGTTCGAATTCTCCGGCGCCTGCGCAGGCTGCGGCGAAACGCCCTACATCAAACTGGCGACCCAGCTGTTCGGCGACAGGATGTATATCGCCAACGCCTCGGGCTGCTCTTCGGCTTACGGCGGCAGCCCGCCTTCCATTCCTTATGCCATCAACAAAGAAGGAGAGGGCCCTGCCTGGGCGATGTCTCTGTTCGAGGACAATGCGGAATATGCCTATGGCATGCTGCTGGGCTCCGAAAAGGTGCGCAGCACCATCGCCGACAAAGCCGGCGCCCTGATGGGAACATCGGCAGAGGAAGCGATCAAAGCATACCTGGAAGGACGGAACGACTCCGTGCATACCAGAGCGGTCTCTTCGGCGCTGATCACAGCGCTAGAAGCCTTTGAACCTGCAAATAACATTCAGAAAGAAGCCCGGAACTTTATTCTGACCCATCGCGATTATCTTCGGAAGAAATCCTACTGGGCCTTTGGCGGAGATGGCTGGGCCTACGACATCGGATATGGCGGGCTGGACCACGTGTTGGCTTCAGGGCAGAACATCAACGTCCTGGTGCTGGATACGGAAGTGTATTCCAACACCGGCGGGCAATCCTCCAAGGCCACGGCTGCCGGTGCCGTAGCGAAGTTTGCGGCAGACGGCAAGAAGACCAAGAAAAAGGATCTGGGCATGATGGCCATGAGCTATGGATATGTCTACGTGGCCCAGGTGGCCATGGGCTATGACCAGAATCAGGTGCTGGCCGCCATGCGGGAAGCCGAAGCCTACGATGGACCCTCCCTGATCATCGCCTACTGTCCCTGTATCGAGCACGGACCCAAGTGTGGCATGGGGAAGAGTCAGCAGGAGATGAAGGATGCGGTGGAATCGGGGTACTGGCATCTGTATCGCTACAACCCTGAGTTGAAAAAAGAGGGAAAGAATCCTTTCCTGCTGGACTCAAAACAACCCACGAAGGAGCTGGTTTCTTTCCTGCGGGGAGAAAACCGCTACGCTTCTCTGGAGCGCACATTTCCCGAGCAGGCCGAGAGCCTGTTCGAGAAAGCCCGGACCGATGCGGAAGAGCGTCTGGCGAGTTACCAGAGGCTGGCAAAGGGCTGATCATGGAAAACCTCAGGATATCATTTCAGATCATCATGCCCCTGTTTCTCTACATGCTGGTGGGCTATATCGCAAAAAAAAGGGGATTGCTGCCCAAAAGTCTCAACGATGGGATCAATCAGCTGATGTTTGCCATGTTCCTGCCGGTCCTGATGTTCAACACATTATATAAAGATGACCTTTCAGGATTCGGCCAGGCGGCATTCATCCCCTATGCCATGGGCGGAACGGTGCTGAGTTTCCTGTTGCTGTTTACACTGTTCACATGGCTGGAAAAGAATCCGGCCAAGCGGGGCGCCCTGATTCAGGGCGCTTTCCGCGGCAATTCCATACTCTATGGCCTCCCCATCGCCTTGTCGATCTTCGGCGAAGGGAATACGGCGGAGATCGCCATCGTACTGGCGGCGATCATACCGATCTACAATGTGCTGTCGGTTCTGGTCCTGGAGATCTGCGGCCAGGCGGCCGCTTCCGACGATCCCAGGGTGAAGCTTTCCCTGGGATCAGTCAACTGGAAAACTGTTGCCCTCAGCATCGCCAAAAATCCGCTGATCCATGCGGTGATCCTGGGGATCCTGGCCAATCTTTCCGGCGTGGCTTTCCCCGTTTATGTGGAAAAAACCATGAGCGGCATCGCCGGTGTTGTGACGCCCATGGCCTTTGTAATGCTGGGCGCTGCTTTCAATCTGTCCTCTG
The DNA here is from genome assembly GCA_003542355.1 of Clostridiales bacterium. Classification (GTDB taxonomy): domain Bacteria; phylum Bacillota; class Clostridia; order Peptostreptococcales; family Anaerovoracaceae; genus UBA10908. The sequence goes on from DPKU01000187.1 coordinate 2,921, forward strand.
CCATGGAAGACAAACGTTCGATTTTAGTGGCTTCGGCGATGAAACTGGTGGTCAATCCGATCATCTTCTTGCTCCTTCCGATCCTCTGGGGATGGAACGGTCCTGTGCTGGGCGCGATCCTGATCTCCTTCGGCACACCAACTGCAGTGTCCTCGTTCCCTATGGCCAAAGCCATGGGCTGCGATTCAGATCTGGCCGGCGAGATCGTCGTCGTCACTTCCGCAGCATCGATCGTCACGATGTTTTTGTGGATATTTGTACTAAAGCAGATGATGCTGATATAATGCAATAAAGGAGAAAACATCATGGACTATCGAAAAGAATCTCTCCGGCTTCACGGAGAATGGAAAGGCAAGATCGAGGTGACGCCCACGGTGGAGGTCCGAAGTAATGAGGATCTGGCGCTGGCGTATACGCCTGGCGTGGCGGAGCCCTGTCTGGAGATCCAAAAGGATGTGGACAACAGTTATCTGTACACCAGACGGCACAATCTGTGCCTGGTGGTGACCGACGGCTCTGCGGTGCTGGGCCTGGGGGACATCGGACCGGAAGCGGGCATGCCTGTTATGGAAGGGAAATGCGTACTTTTCAAGGCCTTCGGCGATGTGGATGCATTTCCACTTTGCATCCGGAGCCACAATGTGGACCGAATCGTGGAAACCATCGCCCTGATCGCCGGAAGCTTTGGCGGCATCAACCTGGAAGATATCTCTGCGCCCCGATGCTTCGAAATTGAGGAAAAACTTCAGGAGCAGGTGGATATTCCGGTCTTTCACGATGACCAGCACGGTACGGCCATCATCACGCTGGCCGGGTTGCTCAATGCGCTGAAAGTGGTAAACAAAAAGAAAGAAACGGTAAAAGTAGTGATCAGCGGCGCCGGTGCCGCAGCGCTTTCCATCGCAGATCTTTTGCTGGCGGAAGGGTTTACCGATCTGGTGCTCTGCGACAGCAAGGGCGCCATGTACGACGGACGCAAGGGACTCAATCTGTACAAGCAGGCAATGGCGGAACGGACGAACCGCCAGCGGCTGCAGGGGAGCCTGTTTGATGTGCTGGAAGGGGCGGACGTCTTTATTGGCGTGTCCGCGCCCGGTATCCTGACCCGGGACGGCGTTCGCAGAATGAATCCGGGCGCGGTGGTGTTTGCCTGTGCCAATCCGGTGCCGGAGATCGATCCGCAGGAAGCCCGCGCCGGCGGTGCGGTTGTCGTCGCCACAGGGCGAAGCGACTATCCGAATCAGATCAACAATGTCCTGGCCTTTCCCGGTGTGTTCCGCGGCGCCTTTGATGTTCGGGCCAGCCGGATCAATCAGGAAATGAAGCTGGCCGCTGCGTATGCGCTGGCCGGACTGGTCTCTCCGGAAGAGCTTTCCTCAGAACGGATCATTCCCGAGGCCTTCGATCCCCGGGTGGGCAAAGCAGTAGCGGCAGCTGTGGCCGAGGCGGCCAGAGCATCGGGCGTGGCCCGGATATAAAGGAGGATTTATGATGAAAAAAGACGACATTAATGTGAAGGACATGATCTTCACCGGCCTGTGGATCGCTGTGGTCACGGTGGTCACCATGTCGGTGGTGATCCCGATCCCCCTGACACAAGGATATGTGAATCTGGGAGACGCAGCAGTTTTTCTAGGCGCCTTTCTGCTGGGCCGAAAGAACGGCGCCATCGCAGCGGGCCTGGGGTCGGGCCTGGCGGATCTCTTGCTGAGCTATGCTTCTTTTGCGCCTTTTACCCTGGTGATCAAAGCCGCAATGGCGTTTATTTTTGGAAGCTTCCTGGTCCTGTCGGCCGGAAAGGTGAAACCGGAAAGCAAAAAGATCCCGTTCTCCAGAGTCCTGGGCATCGCTTTGGCGACGCTCCTGATGGCAGGAGGCTATTACTTTGCTGAATGGATATTGACGGGGAACAAAGTAGCTCCCATCGTATCGATCCCCTGGAACATTCTTCAGGGATCCATCGGCGGCGCGCTTGCGCTGCTTCTGATGGTGGCCATGAGCAGCATCCGGATGCCGGCGCATCAGAGCAAAGGCGGCGGAACGACGGTCGAACCAACGCAGACTGCTGCTGAAGAGATCAAAGAGGAGATCGAATGAACTTGCAAGAGATCATTAGCCAAATCGTTCCCGCAGACCGAGAGGCCATGGAACAGGCCAGCGCCCACAACGACAATCTGCTGAAACCCCTGGGCAGTCTAGGTCGGCTGGAAAAGATCGCCATTCGCATGGCCGGCATCACCGGGCAGGTATGCAACCGGGCGGAAAAGCGATGCCTGATCGTGATGGCCGCCGACAACGGCGTCTGCGAGGAAGGCGTGGCCGGGACCCCCCAGGACATGACGAGATGGCACATTGCCAACATTGCCGGTGGCGTGTCGGGCGTCGGTGTGCTGGCGCGGTACGCTCATGCGGATCTGAAGGTAGTAGACATCGGTATCAAGGGAGATCCGGAATGCGCGCTTGTCCTCCCCCGCAAAATCCGCAGCGGCACGGCCAATTTTGCCCGGGAACCTGCCATGAACCGGCAGGAGGCAGAAGAAGCCATACTGGTTGGTGTGGAGCTGGTGCGGGAAGCCAAAGAAGAAGGATATGAGATCCTGGGCACCGGGGAGATGGGCATCGGCAACACCAGCACAACCAGCGCCTGCGTCATGGCGTTGACGGGCCTGTCCGCCGACGAGGCTGTGGGCAAGGGCGGCGGACTCACCGACCAGGGGCTGGACCATAAAAAAGAAGTGATTCGCACAGCGCTTGCGCTCCATAAACCGGATTCCGACGACCCCATGGATGTGCTGTCAAAGGTGGGTGGATTGGATATCGCCGGCCTGGCAGGGTGCTATTTGGGTGCGGCCCGTTACCGGCTGCCCATCGTGATCGATGGTGCCATCTCTGCCCTTGCAGCCCTGATCGCCTATCGGTTGGCCCCGGCTTCGGCAGACTTTATGTTTGCATCGCACCGGTCCGAAGAACCTTCCTATGGACGGATCGTTCGAGAACTGGGACTGGCCCCCTGCATCGACCTGGACATGCGCTTGGGCGAGGGCACAGGCTGCGCTCTGGCCTTCCCCATCATCGGCGCCGCTTGCAGTATGCTGTCGAATATGCACACGTTTGCGCAGGCCCAGCTGGATCAGAATTATCGCATCGATATCCGGGAAGGCCAGTCATGAGTACCGTCACGCTGATCACCGGGGGAGCCAGAAGCGGAAAGAGTGCTTTTGGAGAAGAACTGGCCCTTCGGCTGGGCGGTCTTGGGGTGCTGTACGTGGCGACGGCAGTGGCTACCGATCCGGAAATGGAGCGGCGGATCCGCGCACATCAAGAAAGGCGTCCGGCAGAATGGACTACAGAAGAACGGGCGGAAGGATTTGCTTCCCTTGACACTTCCGAATACTTTCGAAAAGCCAGCGCCATCCTTCTGGATTGTGTCGGATTTGCGCTGAACAGCGCTTTGTACCACAGACTGTCCGACTGGGATCGTCCTGATGCAGCGGAGATGCAGAGCGTAGAAGAAGCCGTGTCCCGGGACCTTCGGGATCTGATTTCTCTGTGCAGGGAAACGGGCAAAGAGCTGATCCTTATCACCAACGAAGTGGGTGACGGTTTGGTCCCGGAAGCTGCAGTATCCAGGATGTACCGGGATGCCTTGGGTCGGATCAATTGTCTGGTGGCGTCTCTTGCCGACCGGGTCGTGCTCATGACCTGCGGGCTGCCCTTGGAGCTGAAGGAGCCGCAATGAGATCTTTTTTCCTGATGCTGGCATTTTTTACGCGCTTGCCGGTGCCTCGCATCCTCTATTCGGAAGAGCGATATATCCGTGGTATCCCGCTCCTTCCCTTGGTGGGCGCGGTGACCGGTGCCATTCTCTACGGAGCATCCTTTGCCCGGCCGTATCTGTCCGGGGCACTTTATGGAGTGCTTCTTTTCCTATTGTATCTGCTCATCACCGGCGGGCTCCATCTGGATGGTTTGGCAGACAGCTGCGATGCCCTGTTTAGCGGGCGGGACCGGGAAACCATGCTGGAAATCATGAAGGACAGCCGCAGCGGCAGCTTTGGCGTGCTTGGGTTGATCGTTGCGGCGGCATTTTATCTGGTGCTCCTGCCGGAAGCTTCGCCGGCGGCGCTTTTTTTCTTTCCGGTGATCGGCAAGTGCACACCCTCCATCGCTGTCAATCTCTCCCCCTATATCCGGCCCGAAGGGATGGCTCGCCTGTTTGCGGCGCACTGTTCCCGTTTCTCCGCAGTCCTCGGCGCCGGGCTCGTGTTTTTGGCGGCAGGCATGATAGATCGGACACTGCTGCTTCCGGCGATATGCTCACTGCTCTTTGCCGCGGCGCTCACACTGAGAATCCAGCGGGTGCTGGGCGGGATCACCGGCGATATTTTAGGCCTGCTCTGCGAAGCCTCCCAGATCGCTTTTCTGGTCTTTATACCTGTTTTCGAGACGATTTCCAAAATATTTTAAAAGTAGTGGATTTTTTCTTGACAACACACGTTTGACAGAATATTCTGTAGCATGTAAATAAATAGTGAAACACGTATCGGGCGGTCGTTGGAGGTGTAGACTCTGTATCCTACACTCTTCAAATGGCCGTTTTTGCGTGTTTCAAAAAAATCAGCCAAAGGAGGCGATTACGATGACCATGTACATTTTCGTTACAAGAGGCGTGGTTTCAGGATTGGGAAAGGGGATCACGGCAGCATCATTGGGCAGGCTGCTGAAGCAGCGGGGTTTTCGTGTCGCCGCCCAGAAGTTGGATCCGTATATCAACGTGGATCCGGGGACTATGAGCCTCTATCAGCACGGCGAAGTTTTTGTAACCGAGGATGGTTGCGAGACCGACCTGGATCTGGGCCATTATGAGCGGTTCATGGACGAAAACGTGGACCGGCATGCCAACCTGACCACCGGCAGATCCAGCGGGAAGCCGGTCGGAGCAACAGCCTATATAAGGTGCCTCTGATGCTGGAGGCTCAGGGCTTTTCCCAAGTCGTCTGCCGGGAATTGGCGCTGGAGCCAGGAGTCTGCGATATGAAGGAGTGGGAGGATCTGATGTCCCGCATCGACAGCAGAAAGCGCAAGGTGCGCATTGCTTTGGTGGGAAAATATATCAAACTCCACGGCGCATATCTGTCTGTGGCGGAATCGCTGTATCACGCAGGCTTCGAAAATGGAGCGAGGTGGAGATCCTTTGGGTCAATTCGGAAGAGCTCACGCCAATGACCGTGGAAGATCGGCTGAAGGGCGTGGAGGGGATCGTGATCCCCGGTGGATTCGGAAGCAGGGGCATCCCGGGCAAGATCGAAGCGGCCCGCTATGCCAGAGAGCAGGATATTCCTTATTTGGGGCTCTGTCTGGGCATGCAGATCGCCTGCATCGAATTTGCCCGAAACGTACTGGGCTATCCCATGGCCAATTCCAGCGAGTTCGAGCCGGAGGGCCCGCATTCCATCATTGCGTTGATGCCAGACCAGATGGGAAACATTCCCAAAGGCGGAACCATGCGGCTGGGAGCCTACCCTTGCCACATCCGAAAGGACAGCAGGATGCACGAGGCCTACGGCGAAGAGGTGATCTGGGAGTGGCATCGTCATCGCTATGAATTCAACAATGAGTACCGGGAAGAAGCGCGAAAGGCGGGCCTTTTGATCAGCGGCACGTCTCCTTTTTAGATTATATGATCAGGCCGCCGTTGACGCCCAGGATCTGCCCTGTGACAAAGGAAGCGTCCTCTCCCGTCAGGAACAGCACGGCGCCTGCCACATCTCGTGGCTCGCCTAGGCGGCGCAGAGGCGTTTCCTCCGCCAGGGCGCGGCGTGCATTTTCGTCCAGATCCCGGATCATGACCGTATCGATCACGCCGGGCGCCACGCAGTTCACCCGGATCCCTGAAGGGCCCACTTCTTTGGCCAGAGCTTTGGTCATGGCGATCAGACCTCCTTTGGCGGCGGAGTAATGGACCTCACAGGAACCGCCCACCTGGCCCCACATGGAAGCGATGTTCACGATGCATCCTTTTTTTTGGGCGATCATGCCGGGCAGAACAGCCCGGGTCAGCAGGTAGGCGCTTTTGAGATTCGTATCCAAAATATGGTCCCAATCGCTCTCTTCGATGTCCTGAAACTGAGCGAAACCGGCTGCGCCGGCGTTGTTTACAAGCACTTCGATGGGACCCAAATCCCCGGCGATGTCCCGGCACAGGGCCAGTACTTCATTTTGCCGGGTCAGGTCGCCCCGGTAGAAACCGGCTTGTCCGCCCAGGTCCCGGATCCGAGAGACCAGTGCTTCGGCTGCTTCCGGATGCCGGTGACAGTGAACTGCGATCCGGTCCCCCCGCCGGGCCAGTGCCAGGGCGCAGGCGCTGCCGATGCCGCCGCTGGCGCCGCTGATCAAGGTGGTTTGATTCATGCTTTTGCTCCTTTTCCCGCCTTGCCTCGGCGGATCTGATCTTCGATTTTCAGGTATTATTGTATCACAGGGTCTCCTGTTTCGTCTTGCATTCTCTTTTTTGCGGCGGTATACTAAAATGGAACGAATAATTTCAGGAAGTTCATCATAGAAAGCGCGAGGAGGTGCGTGAATGTTTAAGGAAGGCCTTCGCCCTGCATGGGTGGAAATCGATCTGAAAGCGCTGGAGAACAACATCAAGATCATTCAATCCCGGGTCTCTCCCGGTTCCGAGATCTGCGGCATCGTAAAAGCCAACGCCTACGGACACGGTGTGCTGGAGTGTGTCAGAGTCATGGAGAGAAATGGGATCCGAAACTTCGGGATCTCCACCCTGTCAGAAGCGATACAGCTCCGGAAAGCCGGAGTGCAGGGCCGGATCATCATGCTGGGCCTCACGCCGGAAATGTATGTGGATACCGTGGTCGAGTATAATATCATGACCGGATTTACAGACATCTCCTACGCAAAAGCGCTTTCAGAGGAAGCTGTAAAGCGCGGGAAAGTGATGGAGATATGGGGCGTTGTGGATACCGGAATGGGCAGGATCGGTTACCAGGCCAAAGATCCCCAGGCGGTGGAAGAGATCTTTGCTGTATCTCAGCTGCCCGGACTGAAACTCGCAGGTATCTTTTCCCACTTTTCCACTTCGGATTTCGAAGACCGCAGCTATGCGGATAAGCAGGAACGGCGTTTTAACCACATCCGGGAAGCCCTGATGGAGAAAGGATTATCCTTCTACCTGTGCTCCCTGGCCAACAGTCCTGCCACCATGGACCGGCCCAGTTCTCACTTTGACCTCTGCAGACCTGGCGGCATCTTCTACGGGCGGTATCAGAGCGGCGTTACACTGGTCCCGGGAATTCAACCCGTCATGTCCATCAAAGCCAACATCGTACAGCTCAAAAACGTGCCGGAAGGCTTTTCCGTCAGCTATGAGCGCAGTCTGATCACCAAGCGGCCCAGCACGATCGCCACACTTGCGATGGGATATGCCGACGGGATCCCCAGACCCTGGTGGGAAAAGGGGAAAGTGATCGTCAACGGCCAATATGCACCCTTTGCAGGCGTTATCTGCATGGATCAATGCATGCTGGACGTGACGGATATTCCCAATGTTCAGGTGGGGGATGAAGTGGTGGTGATGGGCAGAAGCGGCGACCTGTTCATCGGCGCAGAAGATATCGCTGCAGGCGTGGGTACCATCGGAAACAACATCACTTGCGGCTGCGACGCCAGATTGCCGTACCTATATCTGGAATAGAAAACAAACTGGAACAGACAATAAAATAGGATGAAATTGAAAAGGGCAGGATCCCAGGATCCTGCCCTTTCTGTCTGCTATTTTTTCTTTTTATTCTTATTGCTGTTTCTGATCTTTTCAGCTGCTTTTTCCGCTTCTCTGCGCGCTTTGTTCTTCTTTACGATGGCACGGGGCACTCTTCCGCCGGCGTCCTTCACAGACTGGGGACCGGCGACACGGAATTTGCCTTCGCTGCGTTCTGCGGCCTGCAGCTCCGCTTCGATGGCTTCCATTTCCGCAGCTCTCTCTGCTTCGATGCGTCGCTTTTCTTCTTCCAGCTTTTGCTCTTTTTTCGCGATCTTCGCCTTTTCCTTTTCGACGTAGACCGTGGCTTCCTCCAAGGATATGCCCTTGATCTTGGATATCTTGTATGGATTCAGGTTCTCTTCCTTGATTTTTCCGGAAGCTTCGAAGCTTTGTTTTTCGGCGGTTTTCTTTGCCGCTTTGGACGTAGCGGAGAACATGAAGATCATCATGACAGCCATGAGCCCCATGCTCACTTTCGCATCGGTGGCAGTATTACGGATTTTAAATGTCGTGGTCATACCTTCGTCCAGCGTGCCGCCTTCGGCGGACATTACGCCGGGTAGGATCTCCACGCTGTATTCGGAGTCGGATTCCAGCGTCTGCTCCAGGACCAGCCAGAGCTGATCGGGATATTTTTCGGCGCTGTACATGATTTCGAAGGCCTGGTCGACGCCCTGAGCGTTTTTGATTTTGAAAAACGCTTTGTTCGCGGCGATCGCTGTCTCATCCATCATGTTCTGGCTGAAAGTGACTTTTACGGCCATGTTCTGGGGCTGTTTGCCTGTTTCGCCATCCTTGGGTGTGATATCCGTTACGGTAAGTCCGGATGCGAAGATCGCAGTGCTGGAAAAGACGGTCAGGATCAGGATCAGACTGATTAAAGCGGTGATACGTTTCATGCTTGGGGTTCCTCCAATATGTCGGGCATTATTTTCGCAGCTGTCGGAAAAACTGCCGCATCAGCTGCCGGCACTCTTCTTCCAGGATGCCGATGGAAAGCTCAACCTGATGGTTGAGCCTGGAATCTGTGACCAGATTGTTGACAGAAAAGCAAGCGCCGGCTTTTGGATCCGGGGTTCCGATGAACAGCCGGGAGATCCGGGACAGGACAATGGCGCCGGCACACATGGCACAGGGCTCCACCGTAACATACAGGTCGCAGCCGCTGAGCCGCCAGCCACCCAGCGTTTCCGCCGCCTGGCGGATGGCCAGGATCTCGGCGTGGGCGGTGGGATCTTTGATGCTTTCCACCAGATTGTATCCTCTGCCGATGATGTCTTCGCCTTTGACGATCACTGCGCCCACGGGGACTTCACCTTTTTCGAAGGCCTTCTGCGCTTCTTCCAAAGCGATGCCCATGTAGTGTCGGGGCTGATTCATGACACCCTTTCAGTTTTCTGACAAAATGTATTACTTATAATATCATAGCGACTGTTCCTTTTCAACGGTTTTGTGAATTCCTGCCGATGGGCTTGATATTTCTTGCTCCCATTGCTACAATCATATCGTAGTCGGATGTAGGGGGTATTGAATTGATACTGGATATCAGTCTGGGAATTATACTTATTCTTTCTGTGATCGTCGGGTATCGCAAAGGGTTTACAGAAGCCTTTTTGCATACGATCGGCTGGATCCTGGCCATCGTATTAGGGTTTGTGTGGACTCCCGCGGCAGCTGCTTTTTTGCGCGGCAATACGCATTTGGAGGAAAGTCTTCGCGTTATTCTGAATGAACGCCTGGCCCGGGGCGGCGGCACCGGTCAGGAAAGCTTGCTGACCGGGATCCCGGAGATCCTGTCGGATTATTTTTCCGATGCGGTGAGCGTCATCCAGAGCAACACGGTGGAAAACCTGATCGATATCGTCATTACGATCCTGGCGCTGCTGTGCATCATTCTGATCATCAAGCTGATCTTTTTCCTGATCACCTTGCTTTTCAGCAAGCGGAAGCGGGGCGGGATCATCGCTTTTTCCGACGGCATGCTGGGGCTGGCCTTCGGCGCGGTCAAAGGACTGCTGCTCATTTGCATCCTTCTGGCCCTGATCTTGCCGCTGTCCAATTTTTTCCAAAGCGAAGTGCTTTTGGATCAATTGAACAGTTCAACCTATGCCATCCAGATCTACAATAACAACCCGATATTTCTCTTGACGCAAATCTTTTTCTAATCCATACTTTAAGGAGTCGCTCTTTTGACAGACGATATGCCCCCATAGTTAAACGGATATAACGGAGGTTTCCTAAACCTTTGTTGGTGGTTCGATTCCGCCTGGGGGTGCCACTCAAAAAATGGCAGCTCGAATGGGCTGTCATTTTTACGGGAGACAACATGGACATTTTTAACATCATTACACTGAGCGGCGGATTGGCTTTTTTCCTGTACGGCATGCACGTGATGTCTTCGGGCCTTACGAAGGTGACAGGTGGAAAGCTGGAGCAGACACTGAAGAAGATGACCTCCAATCCCTTCAAAAGCCTGTTGCTCGGCGCGGGGATCACCATCGCCATTCAGAGTTCATCGGCTATGACCGTCATGCTGGTGGGCCTGGTCAATTCGGGGATCATGGAACTAGGGCAGACCGTTGGCGTCATCATGGGCTCCAACATCGGGACGACCCTTACCGCCTGGATCCTGAGCTTAGCGGGAATCGAGAGCGACAACTTCTTTATGAAGATGCTCAAGCCTACTAATTTCTCACCCATTGTGGCGCTGATCGGCATCGTGCTGATCATGGCCTCCAAACGCAGTCGCCGCAAGGATGTGGGCGGCATCATGGTAGGTTTTGCCGTTTTGATGTATGGCATGCAGCTCATGAGCGAAGCGGTGAGTCCTCTTGGCGATATGCCCGAATTCTCTTCCATGCTGGTAGCCTTTAAGAATCCTATTCTGGGGGTGCTCGTGGGCGCAGCCTTTACGGGTCTGATCCAGAGTTCCGCGGCATCTGTCGGCATTTTGCAAGCCCTGTCTCTGACAGGCACCATCTCCTTTGGGATGGCTATTCCCATTATTATGGGGCAGAACATCGGAACCTGTGTAACGGCATTGTTGTCCAGTATCGGCGTCAATCGCTCTGCCAAGCGGGTGGCCGCCGTGCATATTTCTTTCAATCTGATCGGGACAGCCATTTGTCTCATAGGATTTTACGGGCTTCACAGCATTCTGCACTTCACCTTCTTTGATACCCCCATTACGATCCTCGGGATCGCCATCTCTCACAGCGCTTTTAACGTGATCACTACGCTACTTTTGCTGCCGTTTCCCAAACAGCTGGAGAAATTGGCCATGGTCATGGTCCGGGAGGATCACGATCAGGACACCTATGCGTTCCTGGATGAACGGCTTTTGCAATCTCCCTCCTTTGCCATACAGGAGTGCGAAAGCCTTGTGATGAAGATGGCAGACATGGCTCACGAAAACGTGTTGCGATCCATTTCGCTGATCTACAATTACAGGCAAGACCAGGCTGATCTGGTGGAGGATTACGAAGACAAGCTGGATCAGTCGGAAGATAAACTGGGGTCCTATCTGGTCAAGATCGCCGCAAAAAATCTTTCGGACAAGGACAGTCTTTACGTGGGGAAATTGCTCCACGGCATCGGGGACCTGGAGCGGATCGGAGATCATGCGGTGAACATCGTTGACGTCGCCCGGGAATTGCATGAAAAGCAGATCATATTTTCCCTGGCAGCCAACAAAGAGCTGGAGATCCTTATCAGTGCCATCAAGGAAATTCTGGATATGACGATGAAAGCCTACAAAGAAGGAGACCACGGCCTTGCAATCCGGGTGGAGCCCCTGGAGGAGGTCATCGATATCATGATCGTTGACATCAAAAAACGCCACGTGGAACGCCTTCAGGCCGGTCAGTGCAACCTGACCTTCGGATTTGCCCATGCGGACCTGATCAACAACCTGGAACGGATCTCCGATCACTGTTCCAATCTGGCGATCGCTGTGCTTAACATGTCTTTGGGACGCTACGATGCCCACGAATACACCGAGGCCGTGAAAAGCGGCACCAACCCGGAATTCGAAGAAAACTTCAAGGCATTTTCGGAAAAGTACGCATTGGATATTCTGGACTGCAAGGTTTGATCGACCTGCATGAACAAGGATAAATGCTGAGTCAAGGCCACAATAAATAAGAGGACGCCGCGGCGCCCTCTTTTCGTTGTTCGGTTGAAGATTTACTTGGATGCCACCGGTGCCACGCTGTAGCGCTGTTTGACACTGGACAAAATCACATTGGTCTGCGTGTGTTTGATGCAGGAAATCCCTTTGATTTTATTCATCAGGCGTTCCAGGGAGGCGGTGTTGCGGGTGGTGATCTTTAAGACGTAATCAAATTCACCGGTGATGTAATGGCATTCCAGAATTTCTTCTGCCTCTGAGATGAAGTTATTGAATTCTTCCGTCTGATCCGGCGTTTCCAGGCTGATCATCATGATCACGGATAACTCCTTCTCCATGGCTGCCGCATTGAGGATGGCAGTATACTGTTCGATGATACCGCTGTTTTCCAGCTTTTTCAGTCGTTCGCTCACGGCCGACAGGGAAAGGTTCACCTGCTTTGAGAGTTCTGAAATCGATACTCTGGAGTTAATCTGCAGGACTTCCAGAATCTTTACGTCAATGATATCAAGAGACATATTTGCACCTCTTTTGCAATAATAATTCCAAATGGAATTGGGATTCTTCCGATAAAGCATCATATATAACGTTACTTTACCAAAAGATTTCGCAAAAATCAAGGTAAATTGCATTGAATGGCACAGAATTTTCATCAAGTGAAAACATTTTGCATTATCCGTGCAATTAAGCTATAATATTACTCACTATTCAGACTCATATTTACTGTTTCCAACCAAGGAGGAGGCAACCCATGGCAGACGATATAAAGAAGGCCGGCAGCGAATCGACACCAGCCAGAGAAGGCGGAACGAATTTCATACACGCGATCATAGAAAAAGATCTGGAACAGCAGAAGTACAGCCGGCAGATCATGACGCGTTTTCCGCCGGAACCCAATGGATATCTGCATATCGGCCATGCCAAGTCCATTTGCCTCAACTTCGGCACGGCGCTGAAATACGGCGGTGGCTGCAACCTTCGGTACGATGATACCAATCCGGTGACGGAAGACGAAGAATTTGTAGGATCCATCGAGGAAGACGTCAAGTGGCTGGGCTTCCAATGGGACAACCTGCTGTATGCATCGGATTATTTTGAGACCATGTTCGAAGGCGCTGTCAAACTGATCAAAGAAGGCAAGGCCTATGTGTGCGAATTGACGGCAGACGAGATCCGCTCGACCCGGGGCACGCTCACAGAACCGGGCACCAACAGTCCTTATCGTGACCGTCCCGTCGAAGAGAGTCTGCAAATATTTATGGACATGCGGGCAGGAAAATACGAAGATGGCAGTGTTGTGCTTCGGGCCAAGATCGATATGGCGTCTCCCAACATCAACATGAGGGATCCGGTCATCTTCCGGGTATTGCATGCAACGCATCACAATACGGGAGATGAATGGTGTATCTATCCCATGTATGACTACGCTCATCCCATCGAGGATGCAGTGGAAGGGATCACCCATTCCATCTGTACGTTGGAGTTCGAAGACCACCGCCCGTTCTACGACTGGGTTTTGGAAAGCCTGGAGTGGTCCGAACCGCCACAGCAGATCGAATTCGCCAAGCTCAATCTGTCCAATACCATCATGAGCAAGCGCAACATCAAGCGACTGGTGGGCGAGGGCGAAGTGGAAGGCTGGGACGACCCCAGGCTCTGCACCAT
>DPKU01000051.1 GCA_003542355.1 Clostridiales bacterium
GGGGCGGCGGCAGAAAGCCGTTCAGACAAAAGGGCACAGGCCGCCACAGACAGGGCAGCACCACCGATCCCACCCAGGTGGGCGGCGGCGTAGCATTCGCACCCAAGCCCAGAGATTACAGATATACGCTTCCCAAAAAACTCAAGAGACTTGCACTGAAGTCCGTGCTTTCCTCGAAGGTGACCGAGAAGGAAATGATCGTGCTGGACAGCCTGCACTTCGATGCGCCTAAGACCAAAGATATGATCAAGGTCCTTGGAAATATCAATGCAGCGAAAAAAGCGCTGATCGTCATGGCAGACAAGGACGAAGCAGTCATCAAGAGCGCGTCCAACATTCCAGGCGTCACCGCGACGATGGTCTCTCAGATGAACGTATATGAAATTATGCATCACACCAGCTTTGTGATCACAAAGGATGCTGTGGAAAAAATTCAGGAGGTGTATGCAAAATGAGAACTGCCTATGATGTATTGATCAAACCCGTCATCTCCGAACGGAGCATGGACGACGCAGCGGCGAAGAAGTACACCTTCAAAGTGGCTGTCGATGCCAATAAAACAGAAATCAAATCCGCCGTCGAAGAAGCTTTCGGCGTTGAGGTCGTTAAAGTGAACGTCATGAACAACGACGGCAAAGTGAAGAGACAAGGAAAGTACGTGGGTCGGACCGCCGCATACAAAAAGGCGATCGTCACGCTCTCCGAAAAGAGTAAAGCCATCGAGTTCTTCGAAGGGCTCTAAGGTAGGAGGAAACAATATGGGAATCAGAAAATATAAGCCGACTACTCCGGGGTTGAGAGGCATGACTGTCTCCACATTCGAAGAGATCACGTGCAGCACCCCCGAAAAATCGCTGACGGTGACATTGAAGAAGAACGCCGGCAGAAATTCCAGAGGAAAGATCACAGTCCGACATCGCGGCGGCGGCACACGCCCCAAATACAGGATCATCGACTTCAAGAGAAACAAAGACGGGATCCCCGCGACGGTCAAGACCATCGAATACGATCCCAACAGAAGCGCCAACATCGCACTGCTGTTTTATGCAGACGGAGAAAAAAGATACATCATCGCCCCTCACGAGCTGAAGGTCGGCGACGTACTCTTCTCCGGACCCGAGTCCGATATCAAAATCGGAAACGCCTTGCCTTTGGCCAACATTCCTGTTGGTACCGTGATCCACAATGTGGAGCTGAAGAACGGCAAGGGCGCTCAGCTGGTCAGAAGCGCCGGCAACGGTGCTCAGCTGATGGCCAAAGAAGGCAATTACGCCCAGGTGCGTCTGCCTTCCGGAGAAGTTCGTAAAATCCGCAAGGAATGCCGGGCTACCATCGGAGAAGTGGGGAACATCGACCACGGCAACATCTCCATCGGCAAAGCAGGCCGCAAAAGGCACATGGGCATTCGGCCCACGGTCAGAGGTTCGGTCATGAACCCCAACGACCATCCTCACGGCGGTGGCGAAGGCAAGACCGGTATCGGTCGTCCGGGTCCTGTGACTCCCTGGGGCAAGCCCGCACTGGGATATAAGACGAGAAAGAAGAACAAGCCGTCGAACCAGTACATCGTTAAGAAAAGAAGCGAGAAGTAGTTGAAGGGAGGATACAACAGTCCATGAGCAGATCATTAAAAAAAGGCCCCTTCGTAAACGAGAAGCTGATAAAAGCGATCGACACAATGAACGAGGCCAACCAAAAAAAAGTTATTAAAACCTGGTCCAGACCGTCAACGATATTTCCCCAGATGGTTGGACACACCATAGCGGTACACGATGGCAAGAAGCACATTCCTGTCTATATAACGGAAGATATGGTCGGACACCGGCTGGGCGAATTCGCACCCACCAGAACCTACAGAGGTCACGCATCCGACAAGTCCTCCAAAGTGAGAAAGTAGGAAGGAGATCAGACAATGGAAGCAAGAGCAGTTGCAAAATACGTTAAGATGTCTCCGTCCAAAATCAAACCCGTCACCGATCTGGTGCGCGGCAAAGATCTAACGGAGGCCCTGACCATTTTAAAGTTTACTCCCGGCAAGGGCGCGGAATTGATTGAAAAAGTCGTACAGTCTGCAGCAGCCAATGCAGAAAACAACCATGAAATGGATGTTTCCAAGCTGTATGTAGCAGAGATTTACGCAAATCAAGGCCCCACCATGAAGCGGTGGAGAGCCGGAGCCCAGGGACGCGCAGGCAGGATTCTAAAGAGAAGCAGCCACATCGGCGTCACCTTAAAAGAAAGATAATCAGCGAGGAGGTTTATGAATGGGTCAGAAAGTTAGTCCACATGGTTTGAGAGTGGGCGTAATAAAAGACTGGGATTCCAAATGGTATGCAAGTAAGAAGAGCTTCTCGGATTATCTTATAGAAGATAAGAAGGTAAGAGACTTCGTTAAAAAGAAACTGTATATTGCTGGAGTATCCAAAATCGTCATCGAAAGAGCAGCAGAGAACCAAATGAGAATCAGTGTTCTCACGGCGAAGCCCGGCATGGTGATCGGGCGCGGCGGAGACGGCATCGATCAGCTGAAGAGCGATCTGGAAAAAATGACGGGCAAAGCGGTATCGGTAAACATCGTCGAAGTGCGGCGTCCGGAGCTGGATGCCCAACTTACAGCCGAAAGCATCGCTCAGGCGCTGGAAAAGCGCGTATCGTTCAGACGTGCCATGAAACAGGCTATGCAAAGAACGATGAAAGCCGGCGGCAAGGGAGTCAAGATCATGGTTTCCGGCCGTGTAGGCGGGGCGGAAATCGCCAGAAGTGAAAAATACAGCGAGGGCAATGTTCCTCTTCATACGCTTCGTGCAGATATTTCTTACGGCTTTATCGAAGCCGACACACAGTACGGAAAACTGGGTGTAAAGGTGTGGATCAACAACGGCGAGATCCTCGGAAAAGATCTGGTCCCTGCGATTCCTGAAGAGAAGGAAAGCAAGAGAGGCGACCGGAACGATCGCAACAAGAGAAATGATCGCAGCAGAAGAGATGATCGTCCCAGAAGAGATCGCAACGATCGCGGTGGACGTGGACGGACGGACGAACGGGAAGTCAAGCGTTATGAGAATCCCAGAAAACGGCCGGCCAAAGCTGCAGCACCTAAGGAAGAATCAGCTGTAGAAGCAGTGGATACCAAAGCAGCAACAGATGCCATCGTGGCAGATGTAAAGCAAACATCCACTCCCTCAGAAGAATAAGCACGAAGAAAGGAGGAGTCAGCGATGTTAATGCCAAAGCGCGTTAAACGCAGAAGAGTCCACAGAGGAAGAATGAAAGGTGTCGCCACAAAGGGCAACACGATCACCTACGGTTCGTACGGGATCGTCGCTCAGGAGTGTGGCTGGATCACCGCCAATCAGATAGAGTCTGCCCGTATTGCAATGACCCGTTCCATCAAGAGGGGCGGACAGGTCTTCATCAAGATATTTCCCCATAAGCCGGTGACAAAAAAGCCTGCCGAAGTCCGGATGGGTTCCGGTAAGGGCGCACCAGAATTTTGGGTTGCCGTGGTGAAGCCGGGCAGAGTGATGTTCGAGATCGGCGGCGTGACCGAAGATGCGGCGAAAGAAGCCATGCGTCTTGCAATGCACAAGCTCCCTATCAAATGTAAGTTTGTCGCTAAGAGCGACACGGCAAAGGGTGGTGAAGCGTAATGAAAATCGAAAAAGTCAGAAACATGAGTCAGACGGAACTCACTGCCGAAGAGTTGAAGCTGAAGAAGGAACTGTTTAACCTGAGATTTCAACACGTGACCGGTCAGCTGGAAAACCCGTTGAAAATGAGGGATCTCAAAAGAGATATCGCAAGAGTAAAGACCGTCATGAGAGAACAGGAACTCAAGAAGGCCGAGAAATAACCGAAAGGAGGATGCAAAATGTCAGAAGACAGGAAAACCAGAAAGACAAGAATTGGGATTGTCACCAGCGATAAAATGGACAAGACGATCACCGTCGGTGTGGAAGAGTCCCTTCGCCATTCTCTTTACGGTAAGTCGGTAAAGAGAACGAAAAAGTTCAAGGCACACGATGAAAACAACGAGTGCCAAATTGGAGATAAAGTAAAAATCATGGAGACCCGGCCTCTTTCCAAGGATAAGAGATGGAGATTGGTCGAGATACTCGAGAAGGTTAAATAGGGAGGCACCGAAATGATACAGCCGGAAACCAGGTTAAAAGTTGCCGATAATTCCGGGGCAAAGGAATTGTTGTGCATCCGCGTGCTCGGCGGGACCCGCCGCAAGTATGCGAACGTTGGCGACATCATTGTATGTGCCGTCAAGGTAGCGACTCCCGGCGGAGTTGTTAAAAAGGGCGAAGTAGTAAAGGCCGTCGTTGTACGGACAGCTACAGGCGAACGCAGAGTAGACGGCAGCTATGTCAAGTTTGATCAGAACGCAGCCGTGATCATCAAAGAAGATAAAACACCCATCGGAACTCGTATTTTCGGACCTGTCGCCAGGGAACTCCGGGAAAAAGGGTTCATGAAGATCGTTTCTTTGGCACCGGAAGTACTGTAGGAGGTCGAAAATATGAACATTAAAAAGAACGACACGGTACTCGTGATTACCGGTAAAGACAAAGGAAAAAAGGGCAAAGTCCTCGTTGCGATGCCTAAGAAGGAAATGATCATCGTCGAGGGTGTGAACATTCAGACCAAGCACGCCAAAGCCAAGCAAAAAGTGGCTGCGGAGATCAGAAAGCAGGAAGGTCCGATCCACGTTTCGAATGTCATGTACTTCGATGCGAAAGCGAAGGCACCTACCCGTATCGGATACAAGGTAGTGAACGGACACAAAAAGAGAGTATCCAAGAAAACCGGTCAGGTGATCGACTAATTCGAAAGGAGGAAACCATCTTGGCAGCAAGACTGAAAGAGAAATACAAAAGTGAAGTATTTCCTGTATTAAAAGATAAATTTCAATATGCAAATGTAATGGAGGTTCCTAAGCTCGAAAAGATCACACTCAACATGGGTCTTGGCGATACAAAGGACAATCCCAAACTGCTGGAAGTAGCCGTAAAAGAAATGACGATCATTGCGGGTCAGGCCCCTGTGGTCACCAAATCCCGTAAATCCATCGCGAACTTCAAGTTGCGTGCAGGCATGTCCGTGGGCGCAAAGGTGACGCTTCGCGGAGACCGCATGTACGAATTTGCAGATAAATTCTTTACGATCGCGCTCCCCAGAGTGAGAGACTTTAAAGGCGTCAGCAAAAACTCTTTCGACGGAAGAGGAAACTTTTCCATGGGGGTCAAAGAACAGCTGATATTCCCGGAGATCGTCTACGACAATGTCGAGAAAATCAGAGGAATGGACATCGTATTCACAACCACGGCCAAAACCGACGAGGAAGCCAGAGCGCTTCTCGAAATGCTCGGCATGCCGTTTGAGAAGTAGGAGGGAATTATGGCTAAAACATCTCTCAAAGTAAAGCAGCAGAGAAAACCAAAGCATTCCACCCAGGCTTACAATCGTTGCAAGCTGTGCGGTCGGCCCCATGCTTATTTAAGAAAATACGGTATTTGCCGTATCTGTTTCAGAGAGTTGGCTTATAAGGGTGAGATCCCCGGCGTAAAAAAAGCCAGCTGGTAATTCAACGAAGGAAGGAGGTACTTATCTATGACAATGACAGATCCTGTAGCGGATATGCTGACAAGAATCAGAAATGCCAACACGGCCGGTCATGCAAGCGTTGAGATTCCCGCATCGAAGATGAAGAAGAACATCGCTGAGATCCTCGTGAAAGAGGGATACATCAAAGGGTACGAATTGGTAAAAGACGATAAGCAGGGTATCATCAAAGTTCAGATGAAGTACGGTGCTGATAAACAAAAGGTCATTAGCGGAATCAAAAAGATTTCCAAGCCAGGATTGAAGGTCTATGCCAAGAGCAGCGACGTTCCGAAGGTATTGGGCGGATTGGGTGTAGCCATCATCTCCACTTCCAGCGGATTGATTACCGATAAGGAAGCCCGCTCTACAGGAGTCGGCGGAGAAGTGATCTGCTACGTTTGGTAACGAGAAAGGAGCAACATTATGTCCAGAATAGGAAAACTGCCTGTGACTGTTCCTTCCGGGGTCGAAATCACGGTGAGTGAAAAGAACCTGGTTACCGTAAAAGGGCCCAAGGGAACATTGAGCGAGCAGATCAGTGATAAAATCAAAATAGAAGTCAAGGAAGGGACAACGGTCCTCTCCGTAAAAGACGATTCGAAATATGCCGGTGCCCAGCACGGTCTGGCCAGAAGTCTGGTCCACAATATGGTCGTGGGCGTCACGGAAGGATACCAGAAGAAGCTGATCATCAAGGGCGTAGGATACAAAGCCGAAAAAAAAGGCGATGTCCTAGTAATGCAGCTTGGCTATTCCCATCCTGTAGAAATGCCGGATCCCGAAGGTCTCACCATCGAGGTGAACACACCTACGGAGCTGGTGGTAAAGGGCGCAAGTAAAGCAGCTGTGGGGAATTATGCAGCCGTCATCCGCAAGTGGAGAAAACCTGAGCCTTATGGTGGCAAAGGGATCGCCTACGAGGGCGAGAAGATCCGCAGAAAAGAAGGAAAGACCGGTAAGTAGAGAAAGGAGTGAGCGAAATGGCTAATAAAAATAGTAGAAATGATAACCGCATTAAAAGACATGAGCGGGTCAGAAAAGACGTTTTCGGAACTCCTGAAAAACCCAGACTCTGCGTATTCAGAAGCTCTAAAAATATTTTCGCACAAGTCATCGACGATGTGAACGGAAAAACACTGGCAGCCGCATCTTCCCTGGATAAAGACATCAAGGAAAAAGCAGCCTATGGCGGCAACAAAGCGGCAGCAAAGCTGGTGGGCGAAAAAGTCGGAGACGCTGCCACAAAAGCAGGGATCAAAGCAGTATGCTTTGACCGGGGCGGCTATCTGTACCACGGCAGAGTGAAAGAACTCGCTGATGGCGCCAGAGCGAGCGGTCTGGAATTCTAGAGGAGGAGGAAGAGAATGCAAAAGAGAATAGATCCATCCAACCTTGACTTGAAAGAATCCATCGTAAACATTCGAAGAGTTACGAAGGTAGTCAAGGGCGGTAAGAATTTCAGATTCAGCGTGACGGTCGTCGTCGGAGACGGTGAAGGTCATGTAGGTCTGGGCCTGGGCAAATCTCAGGAAATTCCCGAAGCCGTCAGAAAAGCCGTCGAGGACGCAAAGAAGGATCTGATCTTCGTCCCCATGGTCGGTACGACGATCCCTCACCAGAGTCTGGGCGTATTCGGAGCAGGCAGAGTATTGATCATGCCGGCAGCTCCCGGTACCGGTGTTATCGCCGGTGGTGCGGCACGAACCGTGCTGGAATATGCAGGGCTCAAGGACGTCAAGGCGAAATCTCTTGGCTCCAGCAATCCGGGAAATGTAGCGTATGCAACCATCGAAGGGCTCAGAGCACTGAAAACCATTGAACAGGTTTCCAAACTCAGAGGCAAGACGAAGGAAGAGATCTTAGGATAGGAGGAACGGTCATATGGCAATGCTGAAAGTAACATTGATAAAAAGCACCATCGGCGCAACTCCTCATCAGAAGAAGGTCGTCGAGGCGCTGGGTCTTCGTAAGATCCGGCAGACAGTAGAACTTCCCGACAGCCCGCAAACCCGCGGAGCCGTCACTGAAGTAAGTCATCTGCTGCAAGTTGAAGAACTCTAAGAGGGAGGTGACATAGATGAAACTGCATAATTTAAAAGCACCCGAGGGATCTACCCGGGCGCCTAAGAGAAAAGGCAGAGGGACAGGAAGCGGTAACGGAACGACGGCTGGCAGAGGTATGAACGGCCAGAATTCCAGAAGCGGCGGCGGTGTTCGTCTGGGCTTCGAAGGCGGCCAGATGCCCCTGTACAGGAGACTCCCAAAGAGAGGCTTCACAAATATTTGGAAGAAAGAAATGGTTGGCGTCAACGTATCGGCGCTCAACATATTTGAAGACGGCACGACTGTGACCGTGGATATGATGGCATCCAAAGGGCTTGCCAAAGGCATTACCCATGGCATCAAGATCCTCGGAAACGGAATGCTGGAGAAGAAGATTACCGTTCAGGCCCAGAAGTTCAGCAAGGCTGCGATCGAAAAGATCGAAGCGGCGGGCGGAAAGGCTGAGGTGATCTAGGATGGGCATGCTTCAAACAATGATTTCAGCCTGGAAAATCCCGGAAATGAGACGTAAGATATTGTTTACGTTCATGATGCTGGTGGTTTTCCGGCTGGGCTCCAATATTCCCGTGCCGGGCATCGACCGCATGCAGCTGACTGCCATGTTTGATGCCAATACCTCGGGATTGTTTGGATTGTTCGATCTGTTCTCCGGAGGTTCGTTCAGTAATTTTACGATTTTTGCACTGAGCATCACGCCCTACATCACCGCATCCATCATCCTGCAGCTGCTGACCATCGCAGTCCCGCGCCTGGAACAACTGGCAAAGGAAGGCGAAGCAGGCAGAAGAAAAATCGCCCAGTACACCCGGTACCTGACAGTGGTACTGGCTCTGGTGCAGGGCATTGGATATACCTTCGGTTTGTTCCGCAGTGTATTAGCGGATGACAGTCTCTTCGCAAAGATTGTTATCGTTCTGACACTGGTAGCCGGTACGGCATTCCTGATGTGGCTCGGCGAGCGGATTAACGAAAAAGGGATCGGAAACGGTATTTCCCTGATCATTTTCGCCGGTATCGTCTCCAGGATCCCAACGGCGATCACTTCAACGATCGGCGGCATCGCATCCGGAGAAATATCGGTGATATCCGTGCTTCTGTTCTGTGTCTTTGCGCTGCTGGTCGTGGTGGGCATCATCATGGTTCAGGAAGGCAACCGGAAAATTCCGGTGCAGTATGCCAAAAGAGTGGTCGGCCGGAAAATGTACGGTGGACAGAGCAGTC
>DPKU01000112.1 GCA_003542355.1 Clostridiales bacterium
TAGCACTTGGCGCAGATGCCGTACTCACTTTTGCATGTCATGACGGAACGGATCTTTACCGCTTCGATGCCGGCTCTTTCGATGGCCAGCGCAGCATCTTCGCTGATCTCTTCGCCACCCTCTGCCAGAAGGTCGCCTTCGCTGTCCAGAATGTCTTCCAGCGCAGTCCGGCCCACGATCCGCAGACGCAGGGCTTCGATCACTTCTTTTCCATCGGCAAAGGCCCGGACTTCGATCCCTTCGTCGGTGCCGCAGTCTTCTTCTCTTACGATCACATTATGAGACACGTCCACGAGACGTCGGGTCAGGTACCCTGAGTCCGCCGTACGCAGAGCAGTGTCGGCCAATCCTTTTCTGGCGCCGTTGCTGGAAAGGAAATATTCCATAACAGACAAGCCTTCCCGGAAGTTGGCGGTGATGGGGATCTCGATGGTCTTGCCTGTGGCGTTGGCCATCAGACCGCGCATGCCGCTGATCTGTTTGATCTGGTTCTTGCTTCCGCGGGCGCCGGAGTGGGCCATGATATACAAATTGTTCAGCGTTCCCAGAGACTCCATCAGCGCATCGGCCACATCGTCGGTGGCTTTGTGCCAGATCTCGATGACCTTTTCGCTTCGTTCGGTGTTGCTCATCAGTCCCCGGCGATAGGCCAGCTGATAATCGTCCACTCTTTTCTGGGCAGCGTCGATAATGTCTTTCTTGCTTTCGGGCATGACCATATCCGCGATGCTGATCGTGATCGCTGCCTTTGTGGAATAATGAAATCCGGTGCTCTTGATGTGGTCCAGCATCCTGGCTGTTTCGGTATTGCCGTGACGGCGATAGCAGCGATCGATGATCTGGCCCAGCTTCTTTTTGTCACAAAGGAAATCCACTTCCAAAGAGTAGGGATCTGTTTCTCTGTCAACAAAACCCAAATCCTGGGGAATCTCTTCGTTGAAAATGAACCGTCCCACGGTGGATTCCACCAGCCGGCCGCGATCCGCTGCGTTCAGCTGCTTTCTGATTTTTACCTTCGCGTGGACACCCACGGCCCCTGTCTGGTAGGCCATGAGAAGTTCATCGTAGTCGCAAAAGATCTTTCCATCGCCCTTTTCGGCTGCCGTATTCCGCTTTTCCTCGCCCTCATGGGTCAGGTAATAGGAACCCAAAATCATATCCTGGGTCGGCGTAGTGATCGGCGACCCGTCCTTGGGTGCCAGAATATTGTTCACCGAGAGCATCAGGAAACGGGCTTCCGCCTGGGCTTCCACAGAGAGGGGCACATGAACGGCCATCTGGTCCCCGTCGAAGTCGGCATTATATGCGGTGCAGACCAGCGGATGAAGCTTGATAGCTTTGCCTTCCACCAGTACCGGCTCAAAGGCCTGGATACCCAGACGATGGAGCGTCGGTGCCCGGTTGAGCAGGACCGGATGATCCTTGATGACCTCATCCAGCACATCCCAGACTTCGGGCCGTACTTTTTCCACCATGCGCTTGGCGCTCTTGATGTTGTGAGCCAGGCCGTCCTGCACCAGTTTTTTCATAATAAAAGGTTTGAACAGCTCCAACGCCATCTTCTTGGGCAGACCACACTGATAGAATTTCAGTTCGGGGCCTACGACGATGACGGAACGTCCGGAATAGTCGACACGCTTGCCCAGCAGATTCTGACGGAATCGTCCCTGCTTTCCCTTGAGCATGTCCGAAAGGGATTTGAGGGGACGGGATCCGGGACCGGTTACAGGGCGCCCTCTCCGACCGTTGTCGATCAGCGCGTCCACTGCTTCCTGCAGCATCCTTTTTTCATTTCTGACAATGATATCGGGTGCGCCAAGCTCCAGCAGTCTCTTGAGACGGTTGTTGCGATTGATCACCCGGCGATACAGATCGTTCAAATCCGAAGTGGCAAATCGTCCGCCGTCCAGCTGGACCATGGGACGCAGGTCCGGCGGGATGACCGGGATCACTTCCAGTATCATCCATTCCGGCTTGTTGCCGGACATCCGCAGGGCTTCGATCACTTCCAGGCGCCTGACGATGCGCACTTTCTTCTGACCGAGGGATTCCTTGAGCTTCGCCCGCAGATCCTTGGACATTTCGTTCATATCGATCTGCTTCAGAAGCTCACGGACGGCTTCGGCGCCCATGCCGGCTCTGAACTGATTGCCGTACTGCTCTTTCAATTCTCTGTATTGCTGCTCCGTCAGGATCTCTTTGTAGCCCAGATCTGTTGCGCCCGGATCGATCACGATATATGCAGCAAAATACAACACCTTCTCCAGATTTCGCGGAGAGATGTCCAGCACCAGGCCGATCCGGCTTGGAATGCCTTTGAAATACCAGATGTGCGAGACCGGAGTTGCCAGTTCGATGTGGCCCATCCGCTCTCTGCGAACCTTGGCTTTGGTCACTTCCACGCCACAGCGGTCACAGACGATCCCCTTGTAGCGGATCCGCTTGTACTTGCCGCAGTGGCATTCCCAGTCCTTGGTCGGCCCGAAGATCTTTTCACAGAAAAGACCTTCTTTTTCGGGCTTTAATGTTCTATAGTTGATGGTTTCCGGTTTTTTTACTTCTCCGTGAGACCAACTCATTATTTTTTCAGTAGAAGCTAAACTGATCCGTAAGGATTCAAAATTACTCAGTTCCAAGTAGCTCTCCCCTTCCTGTCGTCCATTTTCAAACGAGCGTCAACGATGGTGATTCTGCGCAATCAGCGATCCGTTTCGGTGTCTTCTGCGCCGGACACGTCCGGTGCCGGTACGCCCGGAGAAACTTCTTCTCCGCTGGCAGACACTTCGCTGTATCCCGATCCGTATCCGAAGAGCTCCCGGTCGTTTGCCACGGTCTCCATTTCGATCAGATTGATATTGGTGACCGCTTCCAGATCGGCAGATTCTTTGATCTCGATCTCTTCGTCGTTTTCTGAAAGGACTTTCACATCCAGTGCGAGGCTCTGCATCTCCTTGATAAGCACCTTGAAGGACTCGGGGATGCCAGGCTCGGGAATGTTTTCATCTTTGACGATAGCTTCGTAGGTCTTGACACGGCCCACCACATCGTCGGATTTGACCGTCAGGATCTCCTGGAGCGTATAGGCGGCGCCGTAGGCTTCCAGCGCCCATACTTCCATTTCTCCAAATCTCTGTCCTCCAAATTGAGCTTTTCCGCCCAACGGTTGCTCTGTAATCAGGGAGTACGGTCCAATAGAACGCATATGGATTTTATCATCCACCAAATGATGGAGCTTCATCACATACATCACTCCTACTGTAGATTCGTTATCGAATTTCTCACCGGTCCTACCGTTCACTAGCTTGATTTTTCCCGTTACCGGTAAGCCAGCTTTTTCCAATTCTCCTTTTATTTGAAGTTCAGTCACTCCCTCCAAGGCTGGAGTAGCCACCTTGTAACCAAGTTTCAATGCAGCCCACCCAAGATGAGTCTCCAAAATCTGACCAATATTCATACGACTCG
>DPKU01000134.1 GCA_003542355.1 Clostridiales bacterium
GACGGCTCGGATGTGCTGCTGTTCTTCTTCGGACAAAGGCCGGGGATCGTTGGCCGCCAGGATGTTTTCATCGATCATCGCCCGGGTGTTCATTCCCGAAAGCGCTATGTCCACATTGGGATTGGAATAAACAAAACGCAGGGCGGTTTCTGCAGAAGCGGTGCTTGTTCCGCCGGGGAGCACGTCCATCAGTTCTGAAGGTCTGCCGAGACGGCCTCCGCCCATGGGCCCCATCACGGAAACGCCCATGTCCAGGGATTTTGCATAGGCCATCACTTCTTCGTTCCTGCGATCCAGGAGATTATATTGGCATAAAAGGGCTTCAAAGCGACCTTCCCCCCGCCGGATGATCTCCATGATGTTCTCCGGCGTGTCGTGAGAGGAAAAGGCGATGTGACCGATGGATCCTTGCTCTTTCAGCTTCGTCATTTGATCCAGTGGCCCGCCCTTGGCAAGCCCTTTGTCTGCAAAATATTCCAGGTCCATGCTCCAGAAGTGATAGAAGTCGATATGGTCTGTCTCCAGTTCGACTAACGAGTTTTCGAACTGAACCATCAGATCTGTATCCTTTGTATCGAATTTCGTCGACAGGTACAATTGATCCCGCTTTCCACGAATCGCCCTTCCGAGAATGGACTGGCTGCGCTTCCCGCAGTATGACGGGGCGGTATCGAAGTAGTTGAGCCCCGAATCGATGGCATGACGGATCACATCCACGCTCTTGTCTTCGTCATAAACGAGTTCCTTTCCCCGGAGTTCCGAAGGCAGGCGCAAAACGCCGAAGCCCAGTCTGGTGATCATTTTACCTGTCTTTCCGTATTCAACACGTTGCATAAAGGACCTCCTGTGGTCTGACAAATGCTTCCGGAGCAGCTCGTATATAATAATTGTACCATGGAAGCTATGAAATGGAAAAGCAAGCCCATAATAATTCTCTTTACTGATAATTATTCTATTCAAAAAATGTTAAAATGTGGTACGATGAAGAAGCGATATTGTTGAAAGGATCGATCGAATGGAAACAAAAATTACGATCAGGAATGAACGATATAAAATCCCTGCTGTATTCACTCATCCGGACACCAAAGGAAAGTTTCCGGCTGTGATCCTCTGTCACGGCACATGCTCCGACAAGGATGAAGCAGGCAGTCTGTTCGTGGCGCTGGCAGAGGCTTTGCTTCAGAATGGCATCGCTTCGATCCGCTTTGACTTTGCGGGCTGCGGAGAGAGCACAGCGCAACCACAAGATTTCACCTTTGGCGGAGAAGTGCGCGACATCGAAAAAGTCTATGCCCGTCTTTGCCGGGAGAAACTGATCGACCGACATAAAATAGCTGTCTTGGGATTCAGTCAAGGGGCCCGGGCGATGGCGGTCTTTCTGGGAAAGCATCCTGGAAAGATCAACGCAGCTGTCAGCTGGTCGGGAATCTGCCACAACGGAAAAGGCGTCTTTACCCGATGGTTCACCGATTACTATGATGATGCGGCAAGAGATGGCTATGTGAGTATACCGATGGCCTGGCGGGAGGACCTGATCCTGCCCAAGCAGTGGTTCGACGATATCCGAGGAACGTTTCCGATGGATAGCTTATCCAAATATACAGGTGCGATGCTGGCAGTGGCCGGAACGAAGGATGTCTTGACTCCTTATGTTCATGCCATCGATATTGCCAACGCGTGCGGAGGAACGGTTTGTGAGGTCAGGATCATCGATGGTGCGGATCACACACTCAATGTTTTGCGAAAAGACCACTCGACTGCGGTGCAGGTCGTGATAGAGACCGCAGACTGGCTTGCCGTGAACATTCAAGGAGAAAAGTAATGAGGAAGTTTTTGATCATTTCTATCACTGTGATCGCATTTGTTCTGAGCACCGTGCCGGCTCTGGCCGTGGATCGACCTTCCTCCTGGGCTGCCGCCGAAGTGCAGACGGCCATCGGCCTGGGTCTGGTTCCCGCTGCGCTGCAGAGTAATTATACCCGACCCATTACCCGGGCGGAATTCGCTTCTCTGGTGATGAATCTGCCGCGCATGGAGACGAAGGCGGTCGAAGCGATGGAAACGGCTGCGCCGATCGTGTTCAGCGATACGGCAGACGAAGATGTAATTCGCAGCGCCGCACTTGGAATCGTTGAGGGCGATGGCAAAGGGCACTTTATGCCGGAAGATCCGCTAACTCGTCAGCAGGCTGCTAAGATGCTGTATAAAGCATGTGGAATATTTGCGCCCTGGGTGATCAACGAGGATGAGATGATCACCACAGTCTACCGGGGATATGCATCCTGTGAGATGCCTCACAGCTGGGAAGATGGAGCCAATATCCGAAGCTATGCCCGTGCGTATATCAACTGGTGCTATCGGCACAATGTCATCAACGGCATGGGCGGGAACAGGTTTGCCCCGGAGGGCGGATATACGAGAGAACAAGCGATCCTGACTGTGCTTCGTCTATATTACACGGATGGGCGGGCTTATTCCAACCCCATACAAAATGCGCCGGATTACTACCCTATTTATGAAGATAACCAGATGAGCAGCATTCGCGGCTGGATCGATTCTTCTTTGAATCAGTATGCGAGGGACGAGATCGACCAGACCTGGGGAACGGAAGCAGAAACGTTCCCCTCCAATCAGCATAAGGTTGCTTTGGGTGGCGGTGTATATGCTGTGCAGAACACGGGCACGGAAATTTTTGTCTACGACGCTTTCGGTGATACGCTTTTCACGATCACAACAACCGAACCGGTCGTTTTCGCCGGATCTGCAAACGGTCTGCTCTACGTTCAGAGTCAGAGCGCGCTTGGTGACGTCTACTATACGCAGACCGGGAAAGCGCTTCCGCCATTCCAATGAATCGAAATGTGCGCATTCAAACAGATCGCCACGACCAGCATAACGAAAAGGCTGGCGTGGA
>DPKU01000015.1 GCA_003542355.1 Clostridiales bacterium
GTCCTCCAAATCCTTGATTTTCGTGCCGGACTGCGTGCAGAGAATACATTTGACAGCAGAGAGGTTCTTATCCTTCACCTCCAGCATCACGTCGATATTCCTGCCGGGAAGCTGCACAGTAAAATCCAGAAAAGCGTCGATCGCAATGCTCGCCGAATGGGATCCTGCCTTCTTTTCCGGATCCTGCTGGGAATAGTGGATCTTCTGAGGGCCGTCTTCCTTTTTCCAGGTGCGTCCGAAGGCCCGGATCACCTCTTTTACCCCCTCTGAGGCAGGGTCAGGATTCACCTGATCGTGGAGATTGTCATAGATCGCAGGAAGCCCCGATCGACTTGCGATCGCCAGCACATCTCCGGTATGGTAGGACCGGTCATCGTTTTCCAGAACCAGCCGATCCCTGACAGCTTCCGGCAGAGCCTGGCAACGGATCAGAAATCGTTGTACCGCCGCTTCTTTCTCCTGATACACTCCGCCCACATGCAGAACGATCTTATGCTGCTTGTCCAGACCCAATCCGTCCAGCACACGGCAGTGATAGGTCAGATCCGCCACGGCCCGTTCCACCACCCCCGGATCCGGCGAATTGAGCACAGTATACTGGCCCGGATGCATGGATACCCGCATGCCGTTTGCGCAGATCTTTGTCCCGATCCCGGACAACGTCTGTTCAAATGATTTCCACCATGGAAGCCGGTTCACGGGACTGGATCCAAAGGGGATCAGATCTGAACTGATCCTGAAAAGACGAATGCCGTTTCGGATGTTGTAATCGATCTGCCGATCCAAGGCAGCCAGATTGTGGGCAATCAGCTCCATCAGCAACGCTTCGGAAGAATTGCTCTGCCTGCAGGTCTTCATCTGCGTATCTTCCGGACCGATGGTTACACAGGCATATCCGATCCTCATGCCCTGCTGCTTTTCTTTGACTGCTTCAGAAAGAGATAGATTTCCGAAGCCGCATAAACAGCAATACAGAACAATACAGTGTAGATCACTGTATTGTACTGTCCCGAAAAGCCGCTGTCCGAGGTATGCTTGAGCCAGATGCCGCCATAGGCCCAGATCAAGACCAGTCCGTAGGCTGCGTTCCGATTTCGAAACATCGCAGTGACGCCGATGAGCATACCTGTCAGCAGAATGACCACGGTCCAGGTGGATTCTGATAGTCCGAACCCTTTCCAACCTAAACCCACCAGCAGTGTGGTGGCATTGGCAATGGCAGCTACGGTGATCCATCCGAAGTACACGCTGAAGGGCAGGCGGACAAAAAATCTTTCACGGCCTGACAGTGTGCTGTCCGTCAACGCCAAATTGATCTGGATCAGGCAGATCAGGATACCGGTGATCAAAATCAGAGACAGTGGGATCAACCGATAATGCCAGGAAAAGATCCAGGCAGTGTTGCACAGGGATGACAGCGTAAAAATCACCCGGATCCGATCTTCATTGTAATCGGGCGCGGCAGCGCCTTTCTCATGGAACAGCCCGAGCTGGTAGAGTGTGTAGAACGCAAGCAACACATAGATCAAGCCCCAAATGGCAAAGGTAACTCCGGCCGGCGCGAAAAGATTCGGATAGGAATCCGATACCTGGCCGGTCTGCAGGCCGTTGATGGGCAATGCATTGGCCAACCCGTTCACGCCCACCATCAAAATAAACGTAAGCGCCGTGAGCGCTTTCAGGATGCTGCTGTTTTTCTCAGATCGCATGATCTTGCTCCTCCATTCAAGAGGAGCGGAGGAATGTTGTATTCCCTCCGCTCCGGATGATTTAATATTTGATGAATTTCTGTCCGGGAACGCCGCAGATCGGACATCTGTCGGGAACGACCTTCTCGATGTTTCCGCACACCGGGCACAAATAGTAAAACACCTCTTCGGATTCATTTTTGCTTTCCAGTGCCTCCTGGTACAGCTTTGCGTGGACTTCCTCGGCCTGCATCGCGTAGCTGAATGCCGTGACGGCTGCTTTATTGCCTGCAGCCTGGGCTTCCTGGAGGAATTCAGGATACATTTCCTTGTATTCGTGGGTTTCACCCGCCATAGCCTCCGACAGATTCTCTTCCGTGGAGCGCACTTTCCCTGCCAGTTCAAATTCCTTGAGCGCGTGGATGGTTTCCGCATCTGCCGCTGCCCTGAACAGCTTTGCCGCATTCATTCTGCCTTCGGCCTCCGCTTTCTTGGCAAAGGCTAAGTATTTTCTATTCGCCTGAGATTCTCCGGCAAAAGCTGCCATCAGATTTTCCATCGTCTTTGTTTCGTTCATTTGCTTCTCCTTTGCTTCCGCATAGACTTCTTTGAATCGTTCCATAGATCTTCCTTCATTCAATGCCTTCAAGAGATCTTTGCATTTCAATTCTTTCTCTTATCATATAACAACTTCGCTGCTCCGGCAACCGCCGGCAGCATCGTTTGGTGATCTGATCACCCAGGCAGTGCATCAGTCAAAAAGCTTCAGCCATTCTTTGTATCCGCTTTCCTCCATCTGCTCCCGGGGAATAAAACGCAGGGATGCACTGTTGATACAGTAGCGCAGCCCGCCGCTGTCCCGGGGACCGTCGGGAAACACGTGCCCCAAATGAGCGTCGCCTGTTTTGCTCCGCACTTCGGTCCGCAGCATCCCATGGTTTGTATCTTTCACTTCCCGCACAAGTTCCGGATCGATAGGCCGCGAAAAACTGGGCCAGCCACAGCCGGATTCAAACTTTTCCGACGAAGAAAACAACGGCTCCCCCGTAGTGACGTCCACATAGATGCCCTCTTTAAAATGCCGGTTATACTCGTTTAAATAAGGTGTTTCGGTGGCATTGTTCTGCGTAACGTCGTACTGCTTTTTTGTCAGCACCTTCTTCAGCTCTTCTTTCTGTTTTTTTTCAAATTTCATCGCTGCTCCACCGCTTTTCGGACTCTTCGGAATGCATCCCGGCCGATATGACAATATCCGCCCGGGTTCTTTTCCAGGTACTTCTGATGATCGTCTTCCGCAGGATCATAGCTTTCCAGCGGGACGACTTCTACCGCAACTGGCTTGCTTTATTTCTTCTGAAGCTCAATAACAGAAGCTTCTGCGATCCTCCGGTCCGCTTCGCTCTCATAATAAATTCCGGTGCGATACTGGGGGCCGACGTCAAAACCTTGCCTGTTTCTGGTGAGCGGATCGATGGCATCAAAATAGAGCGCCAGCAGGCGATCCAGTGGCAGATCGGCGGGATCGTATTCGACCTTCACCGTTTCCGCATGGCCCGTCTGGGTATAGCAAACTGCTTCGTAAGTAGGATTTCTGGTCTTTCCGTTGGCGTAGCCTACTTGCGTGGAGACGACACCCGGAATCAGATCCATATACTTTTGGAGGCCCCAGAAGCATCCTCCGGCCAGAAAAATGCTGCAAATCGCTCCCTTGTTTCCCGGTCCCTCCATCTACTTTTCCTGCCTTTCCGTCATAAATGCATAGAAAAACGTCCCCAGGATCATACCGAACATGGTTACCAGGCCCAGCAGTTTTCCTTCCCCAACCTGGGCCAGGACCGTTCCGGGGCATGCGCCGGAAATCGCCCAGCCAAGACCGAAAATTGCACCGCCAAGGATATTTTTCCGGATGATGAGCGGCTTCTTGCTGATCGTGATGGGCGTCCCGTCGCGCCCCTTCAATCCCAGCCGTTTCAGCACAGCCATTCCGATGCCTGCCGTGATGATGGCGGTGATGATCACGTACGCCAGTTTGAGATCCTCTCCCGTGAACATGCGGAAAATCAGGTTATAATCAGAAGCACCCACCCGACTCAGGACAAACCCGAATATGGATCCAAACAGGAGGTATTGCAGGTTTTTGTTCATGATACACCTCCCATGAGCAGCATCCGAATGAACGCCACGCCAATCGTCCCAAACAACAGGAAAAATATTGTGGACAATATACTCGATGGATGCAGATTGGCAATGCCATGAATGCTGTGTCCAGAGGTACAGCCGCCTGCGACTCTGGATCCGAAGCCCAGCAGTACTCCGCCGAGTAAAAACCAGGCCGCATATCCGGCAAAGGGCCACTGGACCTGTTGTGTGAACAATCCCATTTCTGCCGTCAGAAGCGCTCCGCCGGAAAATCGGGCAGATAAAAAGCCACCCAGGATCATGCCCGCAATAAAGTAAAACCGCCAGTTGAAAATTTTGGTGTAGGTGGCCGTATTGAGCCATTTCAGTTTTGAATGAGGCAGAAACAGTTTGACAAGATTGCCGTATCCCGTGGATACGCCCAGCGCCGTGTTCAAAAAGTAATACATGAGCGGGACAAGCAGACCGATGGCGATCCCGCCCAGCCACCAGGGCCAGGGCTCTACAAACAGAAAATGCAAAACATTCATATTAATCCCCCTTTACGATGGGATACCCAAGCTTCGCCCAGGCCGTCGTTCCTCCGATTACATTGATCACTGTATCCATGCAGCTCAGATTGAGCATCAGGCTGCCTGCAAGAAGAGAGCGATTGCCGGTGTTGCAGATGAACGCAAGCGTCTTGTCCTTTTCCCATTCTTTATAGCGCATCCGCACATCTGGGGCCGCAGCATGAAGCGTCCCGGCGATGTGTTCTTTATCATATTCGCTCTTCAGACGGGTATCAACAACCAGAAGTTCACCCGCATCCATCCGTTCCTTCAGCTCCACGATCGATATGCACTCCAGTCGGGCCGTGCGATATCCGCTGTCTTCGTAAGCATCCATTCCGCCATCCAAATATCCCACCACCCGGTCCAAACCAACGCTGTGCAAACCACGCAGCGCAGCCTGGTATTCGTTTGGTGAATCCGTCACCAGCAGAATGGGCTTTTCCGGCGGCAGGATCCATCCGGAAAAGGTGGCAAAATTGCCCTTCAGACTCAGACCGTATGCTCCAGGAATATGGGCCGCCGCAAACGGCAGCTGATCTCTCGTATCCACGACCAAATGTCCGGACTGCGCCAGATCCAGAAACTCTCTTGGGCCATAGGCCGTGGGCCTTTTCAATAAGTATACCGGCGGTGCACCGATGCGGTTGATTTCCGAACAGCGGGAAAAGTGATCCGGCGCTTCCGGCATCCCTTCCAGAAACGTTCGAACAAACGCTTCTTCGGGATGAATGTTCAATGCAGGATTGTGCATCCTCTCTGTACCGATGGTGGACGACAGTTTTGATGATAGGGCTTTCCCACACAACGAACCGGCCCCGTGAGCAGGGTAGACTTCCACATTGTCACCGATCTCCTCGATGCGACGCAGACTGGCGTACAGCTTTACCGCCAGTTCTTCCTTCTGATCCGGAAACAGATCCGGACGGCCCGCATCACCGACCAGCAGCGTGTCACCCGTAAACGCAAGAATAGGTTCCTTCCCTCGTTCCAGATCCGAAACGATATAGACTG
>DPKU01000121.1 GCA_003542355.1 Clostridiales bacterium
CCTGCCACCAGATTGTAGCCAAAGCCATATTCTTTTGAGGCAGCTTCCGCGTTGTCGTGGATGTTCTTCATAATGGTCTCGAGCTGCTCGTAGACTTCTTCTCTCTTCATGGGCATCTTGCGGGAGTTCTGGCTCATCTCAATGGCAGAACAGGCAACGCCGCCTGCGTTGGCAGCCTTCGCCGGTCCGACGGTGACGCCGTTGGCCATAAGATATTCCAACGCTTCGTTGGTCGTAGGCATATTGGCGCCTTCGCAATAGAATTTGCATCCGCTGGCCACGATCTTCTTGGCGTGCTCCAGATGAACGTCGTTCTGCATCGCGCAGGGAATGTAGAGATCTGCTTTGACACCCCAGGGTTTTTCGCCGGGGAAGAACTTCGATCCGCCAAATTTGTCCGCATAAGGCTTGCAGACATTCTTGCCGCTGTTGCGCAAGTCGAGCATAAAGTCGACTTTCTCGCCGGAAATACCGGCTTCGTCCAATATGTACCCATCAGGGCCGGAGAATGCGATGAGCTTGGCGCCCAGCTCGTTCAGCTTGACCGCCGTGCCCCAGGCAACGTTTCCGAAACCGGAAATAACGACGGATTTGCCTTCCAGCTTTTCGCCGCAGGCTTCCAGCATGTTGCGGGTAAAGAATACGATGCCGTAACCCGTGGCTTCTGTTCTTCCGGGAAGGCCGCCGTAGACGATGCCTTTGCCGGTGATAACGCCGCCGTCGAACTTCGTGGTAAGACGCTTATACTGGCCGTAGAGGTAGCCGATCTCCCTTCCTCCAACGCCCAGATCGCCTGCGGGGACGTCGATCTCAGGGCCGATGTGGCGATAGAGTTCTGTCATGAAGGACTGGCAGAAGCGCATGATCTCTCCGTCAGATTTTCCGTTGGGATCGAAGTCGGAACCGCCCTTGGCNNTTCATGATGCCGGGATATACGCTGGGGGCAAAACGGAGTCCGCCTTTGTAGGGTCCAAGAGCGCTGTTGAACTGATAGCGATATCCTCTGTTGACCTGCACTTTTCCTTTGTCATCCACCCAGGTGACGCGGAAGGAAATGCCTCTTTCCGGCTCGATCAGCCGTTCGATCATCCCGGATTCGACCAGATCCGGACGTTTCTGCAGGACGGGTTCCAGTGAGGACAATACTTCCTCGATCGTTTGCAGAAATTCCGGCTCACCGGGATTTCTTTTCTGGGCGATTTCGATATACTGGTCTACTATTCTTCCCATTTTTCTCCTCTTTTCCTATAACTTCTGCTCTTCACGTAACAATACGGCAGTTTTGCTGCCACTCTCTTTGTTAATAATAGCACAAAGTATTTTTGCTCACAACAAACCCCTTGAAAAACCTAATTCTTTTGGCCTTTTCCGATATGACAAATATTATTCGCCATCCTTTCCATATTAAAAAAATTTGTTGACAAAATGGCGGCATGGGTGTATTAATTTAGTATCTCAATAATATTATTTTGATATTACTACCGCTTCATATTTTATAGGAGGTCAAATGACAATGGAAACCCAGGTCCTACAAATCAAAGATGCAGAACAGGAAAAGCTGCTGCATCCCGTCAACGGCATGCTGATGCTGATCATGAATATCCTGCTGATGGCCGCATCGCTCTTCGCCGGTCTGGCTTGTTTCTCCATGGCGTGGCGCAGCGGATTCTTTATCCTGATGGGACTTTTGTGCTTGACTTATCTCGTACTGGTCGGTCCGTTCCTGTTCAAAGGACTGAAAATCATCAATCCCAACGAAGCCGTCGTACTGACGCTGTTCGGCCATTACATCGGAAGCATCAAGGAACCCGGCTTCTATTATGTGAACCCCTTTGCATCGGTCTTCAATCCCACCGCCGGATCTTCACTGGACACAGAAGCCCTGGCATCGGCCATGTCGGGTGGAGCGCACAGCGGCACGGGCAGCAAAAAGGAAACCGGAAAACCCACGGTAAAGGGTAAGCGCATCTCTCTTAAGGCTATGACGCTCAACAACGCCAAGCAAAAGGTCAATGACGTTCTGGGCAACCCCATCGACATCGGCGTCGTTGTGATCTGGAAGGTACGGGACACGGCCAAAGCCGTCTTCAATGTGGATAATTACCTGGAGTACGTATCCATACAGACCGATTCCGCGCTGCGCAACGTAGCCAGGCTTTATCCCTACGATATCGCAGGAGATGGAGAAGAAGGCGACGAAATGTCTCTCCGCGGTTCCAGCCAGGCAGTATCAAAGAAGCTCGAAGAGGAGATCCAGGCGCGGGTTGCCATTGCCGGCATCGATGTGCTGGAAGCTCGGATCACGCATTTGGCTTACGCCCAGGAAATCGCAGCCGCCATGCTTCAGAGGCAGCAGGCTTCGGCCATCATCGACGCCAGGAAAATGATCGTCGAAGGTGCCGTGGGTATGGTGGAAATGGCATTGGATATGCTTTCAGAAAAAGACATGGTCACGCTGGACGAAGAGCGGAAGGCGGCCATGGTCAGCAATTTGCTGGTCGTCCTGTGCGGCAACAAGGATGCCCAGCCCATCGTAAACAGCGGATCTATTTATTAAACGTCCCGTGGAGCGACGCAAGGAGAAAGGAGAGAACGATATGCCGAAGGAAACGACTGCAAATGCGGAGAAAAAACAGCTTCTCCTTCGTTTATCTCCCAGTCTTTGGAAAGAGCTGGCGGCCTGGGCGGATGATGACTTCAGATCCATCAACAGCCAGATCGAATACCTTCTGACAGAATGTGTGAGGCAGCGCAGAAAAGGCAGTCTCAAAGCCTGATGTCTTTTCCAAGCATAACCCACAAAAAACGGGCCCAGGCCCGTTTTTTGTGGGTTATTGACACTTCGAAGAGATCAAAGAAGTATCTTCGCCTTTTGATCAGCGATCTTCGCGAAAATAGGGTCGGCTCATATTCGCCGGTCCCAGATTGCCTTTTCCGCTCTTTCGCGTCGAGAGGATCACGATAATGATGGTGGCCAGATAGGGGATCATATCCACCAGATACTGCGAAAATGTAAAGCCCATAGCCTGGAGCCGCAGCCCCAGGATCGACAACCCGCCAAAGAGCATGGCTGCAAAGAATGCCTTGAGCGGATTCCATGAGGCAAAAATCACCAGCGCTACGGCGATCCAGCCTCTGCCGGCGACGACGTCCACCTGCCAGATCGGGATCCGAACGATGGACAGGTACGCTCCGCCCAAACCGCATAAAGCCCCTCCAACCAGAATGTGCGCATATTTGTACAGGTTCACGTTGATGCCCGAAGCATCGGCCGCAGCTGTGTTTTCTCCTACTGCCACCAGATTCAGACCGAGCCGGGTCCTGTATAAATAAATCGCAGACAAGATACAGATAAAATACCCGAAATAAACAAATATATCCTGGCGGAAAAGGATCGGGCCCACAAAGGGAATCTCGGCCAGAAAGCCTGCTGCCCGCTTGGCGAAAAACACAGAAACCTCTGCAGGAACCGTAGATCCCAGCATAGGCTGCCCCACAAAGCTGGCCACACCCGTACCGAAGATCGTCAGCGTCAATCCG
This sequence comes from Clostridiales bacterium, assembly GCA_003542355.1. GTDB lineage: Bacteria > Bacillota > Clostridia > Peptostreptococcales > Anaerovoracaceae > UBA10908. The sequence continues at coordinate 3,541 of DPKU01000121.1, forward strand.
GTGACCGTCTGATTGGCGCGGAGCGTGACTGTAAGAATGGCGTAAATCAATGCGCCGCCGGCACCGGCCAATCCTGCGCCAAGGAGTGCAGCATACGGATTTTGCGTGCTCATGGCCGTGGCAAAACCTGCAATGGCGCCCAGCAGCATCATTCCCTCTACGCCCAGGTTCAGGCTGCCGGATCGCTCGGTAATG
>DPKU01000170.1 GCA_003542355.1 Clostridiales bacterium
TGTTTGTGATCAATACGGCGCTCACCCAGAGCCGGAGCCGTGCCTACCTGACGGCTGTTATCATCATTTTTTTTGACATCACTCTGGCACTGGCCTGCTATTTTGGGATCGGCGCTGTGATCGAAAGTTCGAAGTTGATCGAACTGGCAGTCCTTCTCATAGGAAGCCTGGTGGTGATCTGGATCGGTCTCAGCCTCCTGCGCGACAAAGGAGAACTGAAAGAAAGTACAAGCGTGGATATGCCGCTGATCAAAGTCATCAGCTCCGCCTGCGTCGTCACCTGGTTCAACCCGCAAGCGCTCATAGACGGTTCCCTTTTTATCGGTGCAACGAGAGCCACGCTGCCGGAAGGCGTGGATGTTCAATTCATCTTGGGATTCATGACAGCCTCCGCCCTCTGGTTCTTCGGACTGACCACGGTCATTACCCTGTTCAGCGCTAAGATCACGCCGAAGGTTTTACGCATCATTAACATCATATGCGGACTGATCATCGTTTTCTACGGACTCAAACTGGGTTACAATTTCCTTCAGAAAGTGCTGTAGTTCCTTTCATTTAGCGCAACCCATCCAAACGCAAGGCCCCCGAAAACCGGGGGCCTTTATTGTTCATATCAATGCACTTTAAACTATTGTGCGGTACTCGTGCTCTCTGCCGGAAGAGCGTTCGGACGAGGCAGTATGGTGTTCGCATCCTTTCCGAATTTCGGCTTTGCTTTCCAGGCATGCATGGCCAGAGAAAGCGCGATGACACCGTAGCAGATGAACACACGGAAGTATTCTCCGATGAGCGCACTGCCGAAGACCGTACTGGCCGACAGCGGTGCTACGACGAACAGCGTATGGAACAGGAAAACACCCAGGATCGCCTGCTTGTTGTTGGCCTGCTGCACGCTGGCACCGCCCACGAGAAGCGCCGCAATGGCATACTGTCCGCACATGGTGTGGGCGCCGTAGGTGGCAAACGTGCCCAGGTTTTGCAGATAGATGATCTGTCCCCAGGCAGCCAGTGTCGTGGACATGCACATGGCAATGATCCGGGTGCGGTCCACATTGATGCCGGCGGCGTTAGCCACGGTTCGACTCTGGCCGACCGTTCTCATGTCCTGCCCCATTTTTGTGCCCAGCAGCCAGCTGTTGAACACACAGAGCAGTGCGATGAGCGCATAGGTCATGACCGGCAGATGTACAGCCCAAAGGACCTTTTGTACGCCCGGCAGAAAGGAGGCCCCCAAAACGGCCGCTGCAATCAGGACCATCGTGAGATTCCTCATCCGAAAGGCTTCATCTTCCTTTTTCTCTTTGACCACCAGCACTCTGTATAGGCCAAGGAGCATGATCAGCCCGGCAAGCGCAGGGACCCCTTTGGACAGCTGAAGTCTGTCGGTCGCCATAAAAGTATTGACAACGGGCACAAATGTAAGCGCCAGCACAATGGCTGCAGCGATCAGCCGGTCCTTCTGAAGAGGTGTCTGCAGGTTCGTGCGCTTCCTGCGATTCAAAGCCCACAGCAGGAGAGAAACGATGCAGTAGATCACCGCAAAGCCCCGGACGACTGTAAGCATGCTGATGGTATCGATGGCGTACTTCAGATTCGATGTTAAATCGATGGTGTTCTTGACGCCTGTTCCGCCGGCGATGATCATGGATGGATTATCCACAGGAATCACGCCGCCGATCAGAAAGAGGAAAAAGAATTGATACAGGCCGTCTGCAAAGTATGCCAGGATGAGCCCCGTGATCATTTCAGCTCCCTTTGTTTTGTTGTAAAGCTTTCCGACCATCCAGCCGAATAGGATGGCAATGGGCGTCGCCATCAGGACACAAATGAACAATCCTTTCAATCCGGTAAAGCCCCAATAAATTGTCCAGAATATTGCGACCTGGGCAGCCATTGCGCCCACGACGATCCCGAAATTCAGTCCCAGGCCAGCCAGAACAGGAATGATCAGTGCCAGGACCAGGAACGTATTGCGGCCAAATCGGCTGAATACTTCAACCACCGTATAAGACGCCGGTTTTCCGGTTGTCAGGATACCAAACGTACACAGCACCACAAACATCAGTACGACTTTATTGGCATATAAGGTCTTCAGACCGGATATGCCTCTGTCTTTCAGATACAGTGCGTAATTATTCTTCATTGGAGGCACCTCCCTTCGCTTTGGTCAGAGCATAGATGATGATGCCGTTGGAGATGATGATTCGCATAATATCCGACAGATCCGTGCCCACAAACAATTTGTTGGCCACGGGAAGAGCGATCACCAGGATGCCCTGGAACAGAAATGTTCCGATAACCACATTGCTGATCTTGGCCTGTACCGTACTGGCGCCGCCGATCAGGACCGCTGCCACGCAGGCAAAGCCCATCATGAGGGGTGCATTGTACATCTGCAGGAATCCGAATGCCTGCGCATACGTAATGATGCCGATGGCGCCCAGCGAAGTGGAAACAGCCGTACCCAGGATCCGCATCTTATCCACGTTGATCCCGCTGGCTCTGGCGAATACCGGATTGGCCCCGGCGGCGCTCATGGCCTTCCCCGTCTTGCTCTTCATAAACAAGTAGACGAAATAACACATGAGGAAGAAAAACAGCAACAGCCCGGTAGGAACATATAAGCCGGTACTTTCTTCACCGTAAAGATAGAAACCTCCCGCTTTGTTGAGTATTTCACCAAAGCTGGAAGCCAGGTTGATCGTGTTACGCGCGCCTTCTCCGGCAATGGGCCAATTGATCTCGCCACTGTGAAAGGGCAGCGTGACCCACCAGATGTTCATGAACGCAATGGCGGAAAATCCCACATAGGTGGATACGGTCATTTCCGATCCTTTGACCCGATTCAGAAGGAATCCGTAGCCGGAACCCACCAATGCGGCGAGCGCTGAACTGATCAGTATGGCGACGGTAATGGCGCCCCAAGGGCCTAGTGCAGAAGTGATGTTGAATTCGATCACAAGCAAAGATCCCAGAAGGCCGCAGACGATCCCCAGGCTGACGCCGAAATTGGGCCCGATGCCGCACTGAATGGCAGGGACCATGGCCAGGACCAGGATCCCGAACATGCCCCAGCGGCGCAGTACGCTGCCGAAGAGTGCGGGCAGCCCCAGGCCGTAATAGTAGGCGCCGAAAACCACCAGCAGAAAGAAGGCAAAGATAATAATGCGGGGCAGACCAATGGATTTGATCACTCCGGAACACTTTTCTTTCATGATTGTTTCCCTCCTTCCTTATA
>DPKU01000024.1 GCA_003542355.1 Clostridiales bacterium
CCATCTCCACCAGCAACTGGTTGAGCGTCTGCTCTCTTTCGTCGTTGCCGCCGCCGATACCTGCGCCTCTGCGCCGCCCCACTGCGTCGATCTCGTCGATAAAGACAATGCAGGGTGCGTTCTTTTTTGCTTCGGTAAACAGATCCCGGACCCGGGAAGCGCCCACGCCCACGAACATCTCTACGAAGTCCGATCCGCTGATGGAGAAGAAGGGCACGCCTGCTTCTCCGGCGACGGCTTTGGAAATATAGGTCTTACCAGTACCCGGAGGGCCGACCAAAAGCACGCCCTTGGGGATCCTTGCACCCAGCTGGACGTATTTTTTGGGATTCCGCAGGAAATCCACGATCTCCTCCAGCTCTGCTTTTTCTTCGTCCAGTCCGGCCACGTCGTCGAAGGTGATCTTCTTGAGATCGCCGTCCTTGAGCATATGCGCCCGGTTCTTCCCAAAGTTCATCACGTTTTTATTGCCGCCGCCGGCGCCGCCGGCGCCCATGAAGCTGGTCCAGAAAAAGATCATGACGCCGATGAGCAGCAGCGTAGGCAGCCAGCTGAGCCAGGTGGCCGCAGAAGACGGCTTGACGCTCTGCACGACCAGCCCGCTGCCGGACTGGGGTATGATGTAGGTCCGGCTCACCGTTTCCATATCGTAAACGGTGGGTGCGTACGTAATAAACAGCGTTCCGTCGCGAAGCTCGCCTTCGTAGCGACGGGCGCTCTCTGTAATTTTTATGGTCTGTACCTGTTCTTTGTCCAGGTAGGATACAAATTCCGAAAACTCGATGCTCTTCACAGGCTCTTGCTTGCTGATGGCTGCATCCTGATAAAACCAGGCAACGGCCAGTACGACTGCGAAGATCAAAAAGTAGATCCCAACACCTCTTACTGCGCTTTTCTTTTTATTGTTCAATGGTTAAAATCCTCCATGTCCTGACTGATCCTCTTCGTCCCAGTGTATTATTTGTACAAAGACACAACATTTTAGCATATTCTCTCGTTTATTTCAAGTAATATCACCCGTTGCGTCAGGGGCGTCACCTTCACCTTATCACTGACTGTTCCGCCGCAGATCCATAGGATCTCGCTGTCACAGCAGATCAGGGGGATCCGATCCCGGAGGTCTTTGGGCACTTTGGCGTCCACGAAGTGGTCCTGGAGCTTTTTCGTTCCCGGACCGCCCAGAGGCCGGATGCGATCTCCTGGGCGGCGGGTCCGGACGCTCAGGGGTGCGCCGAGACCCTCCACCTTGTCTGCATCCAGCAGCGCTTGATGGGGCGGAAGCGCTCTCGGATCTGGCGCCTCCGCCGCCGAAAGCCGCAGCTGCACGAAATCCCATGCAGGGTCCGCATCGACGGCAACATCGGAGTCCACATGCCTGAACAACAGCTCTCCATAAGAGATCTCTGCCCGGTATCCGCCCGGGAATTCGATCACAGTGCCGGTGCCTCCTTTTTCCAAAGCTTTCCACAGCGCCGTCAGGTGCACAGAGGCGATGTCCTCCTCCAGTCCGATCCGGGCAAACAGGAGACGGACGACCCGCTTTCCCACCGCCGGATCCATGGTAGCAAGGGCGGCCAGGGGGAAAGCGAGATCGGCCCCCGCCCTGCTGTCTTCTCCGGGCGCGCGGGCCGATGCTGCCTGTTGCATCGCCAGCTGCGACAGGCAGCGGTCGTCTTCCCGGGCATTGTCCGACAGACGCACCAAGCCTTCCCGGATATTGGGATTGAACTGCGCTTCCAGCAGCGGGATCAGCTCCAGCCGCAAACGGTTCCGCGTAAAAGCTGTGCTGGCATTGGTGCTGTCCCAGCGGGGCGTCAGTCCTTTTTCGTCGCAATATGCTTCCACTTCTTTTCTGGAGGTATCTAGCAGCGGCCGGATCAATCCGTCCGTCCGGCAGTATTCCATGGCGGACAATCCATGAACGCCTGTGCCCCGGAGGATCCGCAGGAGGACCGTCTCTGCCTGATCATCCCGGTTATGGGCCAGGGCGACCCGGACCGATCCCCGGCAGTGCGCTTCTTGCGACCGGGCCTGGGCAAACAGGGCCTCCTGCCGGGCCTGCCGGCCGGCTTCTTCCACCGTGCGTTTTTCCAGGCGCGCCCGCGCTTCCACATCACAGACGTCCACCGTCAATGACACGTCCAGGCTTTTGCAGTGGGCAGTAAGCCATTGGACATCTTTCCGGGCCTGCTCGCCCCGCATCAGGTGGTTCAAATGAAGGCAGGATAATGAAAAACCAAGCTCCTTGCGGAGCTCGGTCAGCACGTGCAGAAGGCACAGGGAATCCGGCCCTCCGGAAAGTCCCAGCACGATGTGGTCCCCGGAAGCGATCAGATGTTGTTCTGAAATGGTCCTTCGGACAATGATTTCTGCGTTCATCATAGTTATCCGTTCAACGAAGCGGCGATCCTCTGCGCCAGTTCCTTCAGCGCTGCCAGCTGATCCTCGCCCACGGCGGAGCGAAGACTCACCGTGCCTTCCATCAGATCCATCTCCTTCATGCCGGACACGATCTGTGCCATCAGCTTGCCCGAAGAAGCAGCCCAGGTCCCGTTTTCGATCAGCGCCACCGTCCGCTTCTGCATATTGTGCGCCTTCAGCTCCAGCAGGAAGTGATGCATCGGCGGAAAGATATCCGCATTGTGGGTAGACGCTGCCAGCACCAGATGACTGCATCGGAAGGCTTCGGCCACCAAGTAGGACACGTCGGTGGAAGACACATCGTACATCACGATATTCCTGACGCCTGCTTCTGCCAGCGCGAAGGCTAGAATGTCGGCTGCATTTTCCGTATGCCCGTAAATTGATCCGTAGGCGATCATCACGGCTTTGTCTTCCGGCTGATACGTACTCCATCGGCCATATTTCTCGATGAACCACGCCAGATCCTTGCGCCAGACCGGCCCATGGAGGGAGCAAATCTGCTCGATTTGAAGATTGGCGGCTTTCTTGAGCAAGGACTGCACCTGAGCGCCGTATTTCCCCACGATATTGGCATAATAGCGCCGGGCTTCGGGCAGCCAATGCTGTTCGAAGTCCACTTCGTCGGCATAGAGATTCCCGTTGACGGCACCGAAGGTCCCGAAGGCGTCTCCCGAATAGAGGATGTGATCTGCTTCGTCGTAGGTGACCATGGTCTCCGGCCAGTGGACCATGGGTGCCATAAAGAACCGGAAGCTGTGACGTCCGGTGGACAACGTCTCGCCTTCTTTGATCACGAGAGAGCAAGCGTCCACATCGAAATCAAAGAATTGGCGGATCATGTCGATCCCCTTGGCATTGCTCACGATCTTCAGCTTCGGGTAACAGCGTATCAGATCCTCGAAAGCGGCTGCATGGTCCGGCTCTACGTGATTGACGATCAGATAGTCTAAAGGTCTCCCCGAAAGAGCGTGGCGGATGTTTTCGAAAAAGATTCCGGTGACCGCCTTGTCCACGGTGTCGATCAGAACGGTTTTTTCGTCTAAAACCAAATAGGCATTATACGAAATGCCTCCGGGCACAGGATACAGGTTTTCGAACAACGCCAGCCTCCGATCGCTTGCGCCGACCCAGTACATGTCGTCCATCAATTTCTTTTCACAATGCATTCTCGATCTCCTTTACAGTTCGATACCGAAGAACCGGCATCCGTTTCGACAGGTCTGCAGCGCCACTTCTTCGTAGGTTGCGCTTTTGATCTCGGCCACTTTGCGGGCGGTGTGCTCCACATAGGGCGGAATATTGGTCCGGCCCCGGTAAGGCTCCGGTGCCAGATATGGCGCATCGGTCTCCACCAGCAGGTGCATCAGATCCACGGCTTCCACCACCTCCCGGGCCCGCCGGGCATTGCGGTAAGTGACAGGGCCTGCGATGCTGATGGTGGCACCCAGCTTGACATACTGCTCGGCCATCTGTGCGCTGCCCGAATAGCAGTGCAAGAGCACCCGGGCATCCGGCGTCCCGTCGGGACGTGCCGGAAAGCGCGCTTTCCGCTCCCGGGAAAACGCTTCGTTTTCCCGCAGGATGCCCAGCACATCCTCGTGGGCCTCCCGGTCATGGATCACGATAGGCATTCCAAGCTCCACCGCAAGCTGCACTTGCCGGGCAAACCAGAATCGCTGGCTTTCCCGGTCAGAATGATCATAGTGATAATCCAGCCCGATCTCACCGATGGCCTGCACTTTGGGCTTTTGTGTCAATCCTTTGATGAATGTCAGCTGATCTTCGTCAAAGTCCTTGGCTTCGTGGGGATGGCAACCCACCACCGCATAGCAGAAATCATTTTCTTTGGCCGTGCGAACAGCGTCCACAGATGTGGCCAGGTCCGAGCCTACGTCCATAACGACGACCAATCC
>DPKU01000014.1 GCA_003542355.1 Clostridiales bacterium
TATACAAAAAAGAAAAGCGGTAACGGTTACGCCCCGGCCTTGAATACAAAGAATTCGGCCGTCGTTTCCTCGCTGTTGCGTACGCCGGCCAGATCTCCGGCAGGGATCTCCACTACGGTACCCTGTTCATAGCGGGTATAATCAAGAGAGCCGGACGCGATCTCCAGAACTCCTTCCAGGATGACGATGAACACGGTATAGGGCACTGTGTGCGGCGGCACCTGCCCGTCCTTCGGCAAAAATTCATGAAGGATCGCAGCGTCGTCCCGGTAGAGGATCGGGTCGGCCCAATGGCCTTGCAGCGTTTGGGGCGGAGTTTTCATCCGATAGGTTTTTTCCGTCATGGGTCTTGTCCTTTCTGCTGATTTCTCTTCGAATCAGTTGCCTGTATCACAAATACTGTAGTATGATTGTACCATAGAATGTGCTTTTGAAAGAGAGGTTCCCATGAGAGAGATTCCTTCCTGCGACACCCTGGCAGTCGACCGATCCCTGACGGCATCGGGTTGCAATCTTTTTGCGAAGAACAGCGACAGAGATATCGACGAGTCTCAGCCTCTGATCTGGTTCCCCCCAAAGAAATATCCGGCAGGCGCAAAGCTGCGCTGTACGTATATCGAAATCGACCAGGCCGAAGAGACCTATGGCATGATCGGTTCCAAACCCTGGTGGATCTGGGGGTTTGAGCACGGCGTCAACGAGTACGGCGTAGCCATCGGCAACGAGGCCGACTGGTCCGAGATCCCGCCGAATGATCAGGAAGCGCTTCTGGGCATGGATCTCTTGCGGCTAGGCCTGGAGCGGGGGAAGACCGCCTGCGAGGCGATGCACGTGATCATCGAGCTGCTGGAAAAGCACGGCCAGGGCGGAAGCTGCTCCTACGGCGGTCCTGTGGATGATTCCTATCACAATACGTTCATGATGGCGGATCCCAAAGAGATCTGGCTTCTGGAGACGGTGGGACGGCACTGGATCGCGAAAAAGATCACCGGCGCCCATTTTATTTCCAATGCCTATACCATCGAAGAAGAATACGACGAAGCTTCCGAAGGCCTGATCGACTTTGCCCTTGAAAAAGGGCTCCACGATCCACGGCGTCCCTTCAACTTTGCCAAGAGTTTTATGCTGTTTCACAGCCGTTTCCTGACGGGACATCTGCGGGGGAGCCGGCTGGCGAAACTGAAAAATGAAATGAGGGAATTGTATCGGCCGGAGCACCTTTGGGCGATTCTTCGTGACCACTACGAAGGAGATACCATTTATTCCCGCTGGAGTCCGGCCTCGGCCAGCTGTGCATCGATCTGTATGCACGGCTCGGAACCCGGACCCGGTCACACCGCCGCCACCATGGTGGTGGAATATCACAATTCAATGCACCGGGAACTCTTGTTTACCTATTGGGCTTCTATGTGTCCACCCTGCTCGGGCTTCCCGATCCCGATTTTCAACATCGGCTATGTGCCCGAAGGATTGGGCCGCGGCACGAATAAGTACGATCCGGATTCCTTCTGGTGGCGGATGAAGCGCATGCAGATGGATGTGGAATGCGATTACAATAAATATATCCCGCTGGTGCGGGAAGTGCAGGTCGAGCTGGAAGCCGCGTTTCGAACGGCTGCAGATTCTGCCCTGGCAGAGGCGGAAAACCTGTTTTCCGCCGGCAAGGCCGACGAAGCGACGGCCTTGCTCCGCAGCCTCACCGACGATTGCTTCGCCAGGGTGAATCAAACGGTTCGCACCCTCACCGAACGCATCGAGAAGGACCTGGAAACCAATGCCCCCGAAGTTTACCGGGCGCGATTCATCAAAAACTTTAAAGAGAAGGTCGGAATGGCGTAAAGCAGGGAAACAGCTGCGTTCAAGAAGGAGACAAAATGAAAAGAAGATTTTCTTTTCGAAAGGAAGCGACCCGGATCACGGTAGTGTACCTTCTCTTTGGCCTGGCCTGGATCCTCTTTTCCGACGGTTTCGTTCATCTTTTTACCGTAGACGAAGAAACGCTGTATAAAATCAACATCGTCAAGGGATGGACCTACGTTTTCGTCACGGCAGGTCTCGTCTATTATCTGATCAGCAGATACCTCCAGAAGATCTCACAGACGATGGACCTTCTCCATCAGGAGATCGAGGTTCGGAAAGTGGCAGAAGACCGGTACAAGAGCTTATATGAGGAGTACGAGAACAAAGAAGTGCTGCTCCTGTCTCTGCTGGATTCGATTCCCGACCTCATATTCTACAAAGATACAGACGGCGTGTACCTGGGCTGCAATACCGCTTTTGAGCAATTCGTGGGAAGGCCCTGTGCGCAGATCATCGGAGCTACGGACCACGATCTTTTTGAGAAAGAAGTTGCCGACAGCTTCCGGGAAATGGACGCCGCCATGCTCAGCCAGAAGCAAGAGCGAAAAAATGAAGAAAAAGTCCTGTATCCCGATGGTCGGGAAGTCTATCTGGAGACGCTCAAAACGCCCTACTACGATGAAGCGGGGAATGTGCTGGGCCTGATCGGTGTCAGCCGGGACATCAGCGAACGAAAAGGCAGGGAAAAGGAGATTTTATATCTGAACAATACCGACGTCCTGACCGGCCT
>DPKU01000089.1 GCA_003542355.1 Clostridiales bacterium
GGTCGATTTTGCCATAGCGGCTCCTTTGCCTGGTTTACAGGAAGGATCGGTACCAGTTCAGCAGCGGTTCTGACCACAGCAGAACGAACCAGTACGCAGCAATGATCGCGGGGCCAAAGGGGAAGGCTTCCCCGTCCTCGGAGTCCGGCGACTTCTTCCGAAGCATCGGCGACAGGACGATGCCCAGAACACAAGCCGCAAGGATCAGCAGCAGGTTCGCCTGCCAGGAAAAATACAGGCCAACGGCAAACAGCAGTTTGATGTCTCCGCCGCCCATGGATGCCCGACCCAGCAACCGATCCATGATCAATACCAGTATAAACAACGGGAGGCTCACTGACAAGCCTCCCAGGAGACCGGTCAGAAGATTTTTGATCGGATCGCCGCCCTGAAAGGCAGTAAAAAGCACAAAATTCAGGATAATGCCCGCCAGGAGCCGATCGGGGATCCAGTGAACATCCCAGTCCACCCATGCAATGCAGAAGAGCAGGGATCCTGCGATCAGGTATTTCAGAGCCTCCGGCGACACACCAAAATGCCATACCACGCTCACGAAATAGGCTCCGCAGAGCAGCTCGGCGATGGGATAGCGCAAGGAAAGCCCAGCGCCGCAGCCGCGGCACCGGCTGCGCTGATAAAAATAACTGAACACCGGGATCAGTTCCAGCGGGCCCAGCACCTTGCCGCAGGCCGGGCAGCTGCTCCGCCCTCTCACCGCACTCTGCGCCCGGGCAAACCGGTAGGCCCAGCAATGCAAAAAACTGCCCATGACCAGTCCCAGCAGGGCGGTGAGGCCGAGAATATAGGCGACGAGCCCCGGTGACAGCAGCTGCAGCATTGCGATGCCCCCTCTTTGCAGAGACGGCAGACTGCACTGGTGCAGTCTGCCGCTTGTAAATACCTTCTGTTGCTTCATCCAGAGAATAAAACTATCCTATTATTGACCCCATATAGATGAAACACTATTCTCTGTAACGGTTATCAGAAGAACATCTCCGTCCGTAACTTTGCTCTCTAAAACATTCGCCACGTCTACGGCTGCCGTAATATCAGCAACACCCACAATGCTCATTGAGTTTCCAGACATTACAGCGGTATATGACTCTGTGTCTCCAGCAGTATCATCCAACAAATATTCCGTATTAGCCAAGGACTCCGCCGCTCTTTGATTCGCATCGTCCACGGCTTGGTTGGCCTTATCCAGCTGAGCGCTAAACGTGGGGATGGCGATGGCTGCCAGGATGGCGATGATCGCGATCACGATCAGCATCTCTATCAGGGTAAATCCTTTTTTTGATCTCTTTTTCATATTCATATGTAGTACCTCCTACAAATTCGCACGACCCTGCGGTCGTCCGCACAGGTCTTTCTGTTATAACACCGCAGGGTCAGCTGCGAGAATTATCCTTACACAGTATTATACCACGTTTTATACCATGTTTACCGATTTGTGTCTACGTGATTTTGTCACACACCGAGTATTTTCTTATCAGAAGCTTCCATACATGGAAAACATGGGCAAATAGACCGATAAAAGAATGAATATCACGAATACGGCCAGCACGGAAATGATCAGCGGTTCCAGCAAAGACAGAGCTTTGGCACTGGAGGTCTCCACTTCTCCGTCATAGAACGTACCCAAAATGCTCAGGGTGTTTTCCAGAGAGCCGGTCTCTTCTCCCACAGAAGTCATCTCCAGGAGCAGATCCGGGAAAAAACCGCTCTTGTTCAGGCCTTCGGCCACCGATTTGCCCTCCTCCACCTCGAGCACCACTTTGGCCACTTCCCTGGAAAGATAGTAGTTGTCCATGGCTTTCGCGGTGGCAGCCAGCGCCCGGTTGACGGGGAGGCCTGCCCCAAGCATGGTGGCCATGGTGTTGGCAAACTGGCTTGCGCTCTTCATGACCGCTGTTTTTCCAACGATGGGCAGCGTGAGTTTCGTTCTGGAGGACCGCAGCTTTCCAGACGCTGTATTCACATACAGCCTGCGGCCTATCGCAGCAGCCAGAAGGACAAGCAGGATCAGCAGCCAGCGCTTCTGGAGCACCCCGGAAAGGCTGATGAGCATCCTGGTCGCCAGAGGGAGTTCGACGCCCATGGACGCAAATGCGCTGCTGAACATGGGCACCGCTACCGCCATGATCACCAGGATCACCAGCAGGGAGGCGACGATGAGCAGGATCGGGTAGACCATAGCAGAAGAAGCTTTGTTCCGCACTTTGGCTGCTTTTTCGTAGTAGATCTGGAGCTTCTGGAACGCCATGGCCAAATCACCCGCTTCTTCGCCGGCTCTTATCGTTTCGATAAAAGTAGAGGGCAGTCTTCGCACCCCCTTCAGCTCGAAGCTTCGGGTAAGCGTGCTGCCTTCCGTCACTTCGCTGGACACTTCGCTCAGGATCTTTCGGAGATTTTTATCCTCGGTCTGTTTTGCCACAAGGCTGAGCGACCTGACCAGGGGCAGGCCTTGCTGCAAGGCGATGGCGATCTGGGAACAGGCGATCGCCAAAGGCTTTTCCTTGATCCTGCTGACGGTGATATCCCGATTCCAGGGCTTCCCTTCGGAAATCTCCCGGATCTCCTCCACCACGGCATAGGACTGCTTGATCATGCCCACGGCTTCGAATTCGGTCTCCGCCTGTACGACGCCTTCCATGCTCCGGCCTTCGGAGGTGAGCGCTTTGTATCGATAAGTTGCCATGAACGACGCTCCTTCTACATATCGGTGGTGCTGATGGTCCGAAGAGCCTCTTCCGCCGTGGTGGTGCCGTTGAGCACCAGTCTCCGGCAGCTTTTGGCCATGGGTACGAAATCTCCGTTCTTTTCCAGAATAGCTTCCAGCTCATCCCGGTCCGCTCCGTTTCGTATTGCAGCCCGAAGCGCTTTGTCCAGTACCAGGATTTCATACACACCGGTACGTCCTTGATACGCCGTCCCGTTGCACATAGGACAGCCGGATCCTTTAAAGAAGCGGGCCTGGTCGTTGGGCGGCAGCCCCAGAGACGCCAGCTCTTCTGCCGTGGGCTGATAGGAGACTTTGCAATGAGGACAGATCTTGCGGACCAGCCGCTGGGAAATGACCCCTTTCAAAGCGCCGGAGATCAAGTAAGGTTCGATGCCGATGTCCAGCAGTCGGTCGATGGTGGACACGGCGTCGTTCGTGTGTATCGTGGAAAGAACCAGATGACCGGTGATGGCGGCGCGCACGGCAATTTCGGCAGTTTCGTGGTCGCGGATCTCACCCACCATGATGATGTCCGG
>DPKU01000148.1 GCA_003542355.1 Clostridiales bacterium
GCTCGTTTTTCCCCGAAAATTGCACTAGACGGCTCCATTCTGCACAAGACGGCCGAGTTTGCGCGAGGCGGGCGCTGTTCGCAGAGCGCGGCCAAATTCCCAACGAAACGGCCGGGTTTCGAAAGGTTTACAGGCGTCGGCTCGCAGGCGGGCACGATTTGCCTCGATACAGTTTCATTATGAACTCATTTACAATATAATGGTTTCGAAAGGAGATGTCACTATGAAAAAGACGATGAAAGGCCTAGCGCTTGGCATGATCATAGGCGCACTCTTGATGCTGCCCGTTTCTTCACTTGCCGGTTCGCCAACAGTGTTTTCTCTTGTGAACGCATTGTACCCGATCCTGGTCGAGGGCACCGTATACCAGGAGGATCTGCCGATCCTCAATTACGAAGGCTCCACCTATGTCCCCTTGCGGACAATGGGTGAACTTCTCAGTGTCAACATATTCTGGAACGAAACGCTGCGGCAGGTGGAAATCAGCCATGGAGAGCCCACAGAAAATGAAGCGTTTCGCAACATCACCGTAAGCGGCTCCCGTGGCAGCTACGTGATAACCGGCGAAGCACGCATTTTCGAAGCCACCGTTCAATACGAGGTGGAGGATGGGCACTATGTCTTGCTCGAAGGCTTTACGACAGCCAGTGAAGGCGCTCCCGGCTGGGGAACCTTCACCATCAACATCGAACTGCCCGAAGCGAGCTTGCCTCAAAACGCAACACTGCGGTTGATTCTGTTTGAAGCAAGCGCAAAGGACGGCTCGCACATAAACGAACTGCCCGTAACACTGGACGTATTCTCATGATCTGAGCTGTTGCAGTTCAATCGAAAGGAGAGGCACAGAAATGAAAGCCTTAAAATTTCTAATCGTACTTCTTATCATCCTTGCAGTCGGCATTGCCGGCATTGGATTCTATGCCGGGACCCAGGTGTTTGACGGCTCCGTGCAAATGGTCACAAATGAGACGACCACCCTGCAAAGCGGATATGACTATCTCAAGGCGATCCAGTTTGATATTTCAACCTTTCAGCAGACTTATCAAATCGAAAGAGTCGAAATCGATTCAACGTTTGACGGGCACATTATTCCTGCAGACTATATCTCTTCGGGAAATCTGAATTCCGACACGGTGATCCTGGTCCACGGCATGGGCGGCAACCGGGTTTCCGTTTACCCGCAGGCAGAGATGTTTCTGCGCAACGGGTATAACGTATTGACCTACGACCAGCGAAGCTCCGGCGAAAACACCGCACAGTACACAACGTATGGCTACTGGGAAAGCAAGGACCTGATCGACTGCGTTCGTTTCATCGATGCGCAGATCGATGAAAGCAAGCAGCTCGTTGCCTGGGGTGTTTCCTTCGGTGGCGCAACCGTCGGCATCGCCCTTGGAGACGTGGATTTCAACGAAAAAGTCGATCATGCGATCCTTGACTGCCCGATCAGCAACATGCGCGACATGCTGGAAGTGCGCATGAAAGAAATGGACACCGGTATGCCTGTGGACCTGCTGCTGGCAGGAGGAAATTTCGTGACAAATATGAAACTTAAATTTTCCTACGAGGATACAGAAGTGATGAGATATGCCGCACAGGGAACTGTGCCGACCTTGGTGATCAACAGCCGGGCCGACACAGTGACGCCATTCTACATGGGCGAAGACATCTACAATGCGCTTTCGGTCGAAAAGAAGAAGCTTTACACCGTGGGGGATATTTCCCACGGGAATATCCATCTGATGGCCCCTGTGGAATACGAACAGGTCGTGATGGATTTTATACGATAACCTGCTGACGTTCTTTTAATGCTGCGCCGGAGACTGACATTTGTGTCCCATGATCTTTTCCACAAACAGCTTTACCAAGGCAGGGTCGAACTGGGTGCCGGCCTTGCTGCAGATTTCTTTGCAGGCTTCTTTTTCGGTCTTTACGATGTTGTAGGGGCGCTCTTCGGTCATGGCGTCGTAGGCGTCAACGATGGATATGATCCGGGCGATCAGAGGGATCTGTTCACCGGAGATCCCTTGGGGATATCCGCTTCCGTCCCAGCGCTCGTGATGGCTAAGGATGTATTCGGCGATCGGCATCAGCTCGCTGGTGGACTGGGCGATCCGATACCCCACTTCCGGATGCTTTCGGATCTCTGCCCATTCTTCGTCGTTGAGTTTTCCCGACTTGGCCAGGATGCGATGGTCCACGCTCATTTTTCCGATGTCGTGGAGATCCGCCGCCAGCTCCAGCTCGAAAAGCAGGTGGTCGGAAAAATGGAGTTCTTTTCCGATTTTTTTCGCCAGACTGGTCATTCGCTGCGTATGTTCGGCCGTCTCGTGGCTCTTTTCCAGCAGGGTAGCCCGGATGGACGCCATGAGATCGCTTCGGGTGCTGTCGCGGTTGAACAGCTTGCTCCTGCGCATGGAATCCTCGGCCAAATTGATGATCTCGCCCAGATCTTCGTCGGTGGCCAACATGGTGCCCTGGCCAAAGGAAATGCTCAGCTTGATGATCGTCCCCGCAATATCGATCGATGTGCGCTCGGAGTCTTCGTGCATCTTTTGAACGAGGCTTTTTGCCGTATCCGCGTCGGTCTTTGGCAGAAGCATACAAAACTCATCACCGCCGATTCGTGCTACGATGTCCTCGCTCCTGCTGTACTTTTTCAACAGCTTTCCAGCTTCGATCAGCATGG
>DPKU01000176.1 GCA_003542355.1 Clostridiales bacterium
TTTTTCCGAAAATGCTGGTGTATGTTTGCTTGGCGGATGTCACTGTCTTGATGCCGATTTCCGGATCGAAGGGACCGGTCCCATGATAGAGGCCCGGGTTTTTTTCAGCGTTTTGGTATCCTTTTCCTTTTACTGTTACCACGTGGAGCAGCACAGGTCTCTTTAACGATTTTGCCGTCTCCATGGCTTCGATCAGTTCCAAGATATCGTGGCCGTCGATCGGTCCGAAGTATTTGAAGCCCAGCTCTTCGAATACAGCGGCGGGCATCAATGCATATTTTATAGCATCTCGAAGAGTCTCCAGTCCCCTTCCCAGCTTCGGCGCAGCTTCCAGACCGTGTTTCAGTTTATTTTTGAATCCGAGATAAGAGGAAGAAGTACGCAGGTTCTGCAGATGACGCGATATTCCGCCCACATTCCGTGAAATGGACATTTCATTGTCATTAAGTATAACGATCAGAGGCGTTTTTTGGATACCCGCAGCGTTCAGTGCCTCGTAGGCCACGCCGGCTGTCAGGGATCCGTCACCGATCACCGCGACGCAGGCATGGTCCTGGCCCAGCAGATCTCTTGCCCTTGCATATCCAAGTGCAGCGGAGATCGATGTTCCGCTGTGACCTGCATCGTATAAGTCGTGAGGACTTTCCGAACGTTTCGGAAAGCCGCTGAGGCCATCCAGTTGGCGGATGCTCTTCAGATCATTCCAGCGGCCGGTGAGCATTTTGTGCACGTAGGTCTGATGACCTACGTCCCAGACGACTTTGTCCTGCGGCGTATCGAAGACTTTCTCCAGGGCAAGTGTCAGCTCCACCACGCCCAGATTTGAAGCAAAATGTCCGCCTGTCTCCGAAACCGTTTCGATGAGTTCTTCGCGTATTGCAACTGCCAACAGCTCAAGATCGGCTGCTGACATGTTTTTTAACTGTTCTTTTTCAAGGGGCAGATCAAAGGGTTGATTCATGGGGGTCCTTTCAGTCCAGAGGCTGTTCCAAAAAGTCGATCACAGCATTAAAGACTTCTGCTTCGTCATAGTATTTTTCAACGGACGCACGGGCTCGATTCAACAATTCTCTGGCTTTTTCTTTCGATTCTTCTACGCCAAACAGCAACGGATACGTGCATTTTTTCACTATCTGATCCTTCCCGGTGTTCTTGCCGATCTGCAATGCATCACCGGTGATATCCTGAAGATCGTTGACGATTTGAAACGCCAAACCCAGGGATTCGCCATAGACGCGCACATCGTTGCAGCGCTCTTTATCAGCGCCGGCCAGATAGCATCCTGCCACAGCCGAAGATCTGATAAAAGCGGCGGTTTTATTCAAATGGATGTAATCAAGCATTTCCTTGGAGCATTGCCGATTGACGGATTCCACATCTGCAACCTGGCCAGCGACCATGCCCCGGCAGCCGGTGCCCTTTGCGATCTCGAAAGAAGCACGCACTTTTCGCCGAAGCAGCTTCGGGTCGTCCAGATACAGAAGCATATCCTTGGTCATGGTTTCAAATGCAGCGGAAAGGAGTCCGTCTCCCGCCAGGATCGCTACATCCTCTCCATAGACTTTATGGTTGGTCGGCGCACCTCTTCGCAAGTCATCGTTGTCGATGGCAGGCAGGTCATCGTGGATCAGGGAATAGGTCTGAATATATTCCAGTGCACAGGCATAAGGAAGACCGATATCCGCTTTCTCGCCGCAGAATTCGCAGGCCGCCAGAAGGAGGACTGAACGAAGTCGTTTTCCACCGGCAGTGAGACTATAGCGCATCGCGTCGTAAAGCGTCAGGCTCTTGGAATCGATTTCAGGCAGAAAATCCAAAATGTGCAGTTCTATAAGCTCTTTTAAACGATTGTATTCCGGATGATTCATAGCTCTTCTCCAAATTCTGCGATCTCGCCAGTTTCGGGGCGATACATTTCCACACGCTGTTTTGCACGATTCAGGATGTCTTCGCATTGTCGGTGATACATTACGCATTGTTCGTACAGATCGATGCCTTCCTCCAAAGAGGTTTCTCCGGCATCCATTTTTTCCACACATTCCTGGAGCTTTTGAATGGCTTCTTCAAATTTGAGCGATTTTTTTTGCGATGTCATGATAGTACTTCCACCTCCTCAACTGTACAGCGTACGCGGCCGTCTTTCAAGAGAAGCGTCAGCCGGTTCCCGGGCGAAAGATCTGCTGCTCGCATGACCCACGCACCTTCAGCGGTTTGAATTACAGAATAACCGCGTTTTAAAATATTCATTGGGTTGGACAATTCATACTTCAGTGCAAGCAGTTCCAATCTTCTCTCTGCCTGCTCCAGAAAAGACAGAATGCGAATATCAGCGCTGTTTTTTATCTGTTCGAGATGATCGCTGTTTCGCATCAGCTTTTCGGACAATGTCTCGTACAATCTTCCGGGAGATATCTCTTTCAGAAAACGGATCGTTACAGAAAGATCTGTCACTGCATGTTCTGCAGCTGCAGTAGGCGTTGCTGCTCTCAGATCGGCAGCGTAATCACTGATAACGGTATCCGTCTCGTGGCCCACTGCAGATATGACGGGCAACTCAGAGGCTGCAATGGCCCGTACGACGCTCTCTTCGTTGAAGGGCCACAGATCCTCCTGCGAGCCGCCGCCCCGGCCCAGAATAATCAAATCGATCTCGGATTTATGCGCATTGGCGGCCGACAATGCCTGAACGATCGAAGGTGCTGCTTCCGTTCCCTGTACGAGACACGGATAAATCCTTATACTGACCAGTGGGTTTCGTCTTTGGACCGTACTGATGATATCACGTACAGCTGCACCTGTGGGCGAGGTTACAATTGCGATCCGGGCAGGAAAAGATGGCAGCGGCTTCTTGCGGGATACATCGAACAAACCTTCGTCCAGCATTTTTTTCTTGAGGTTTTCAAAGGCCTGGTTGAGCGCTCCTTCGCCTGCAGGATCCAATTCCCGGATGTTGAGGGAATAAGTGCCTCCTCTTTCGTAGACCGACAAATTACCGGAAACCACGACTTGCATGCCTTCGCTGATGGCGTAGCGCAGCCGCTCCACCCGATCGGAAGATAAAAAGCAGCTAAGGCGACTTTTTTCGTCTTTCAAAGCAAAATAGCAGTGTCCGCTGCTGTGATGGACCAGATTGGAGATCTCTCCGGTAACAGTGACATTCCCAAGGATCGGATCGGTCATCAGGATCCGTTTGATGTAGCTGTTTATTTGCGATATGCTTAAAGGTTTGATCGCCAAAGCGGCTGTCCTTTCAATAGCGCAACACCTGCGGCATTGTCGCTGCAGAGTGCAGGCGTGCCGAACTGGTATCCCCTGTCCGCACAATACGTTCTGATGAACTGACTGCTTGCAACACCACCGGTGATCAGCACCTGATCGATGATCCAGGCAGACCGGAGATGCTCCAGCACAGAAACAAGGCTTTCGCTGATGCGTCGAAATAAAAAGGAAGCCAACGTGCTTGGTTCATATTTCCCGATCAGATCTCTTATCTGAGACTCCGCACCGGAGAGGTTGATCCAGGCTTCCTGCTGAAAAACGGCGCTCAGAGGATTCTTTTCTTTTGTGCCAGGCTCTGACATCGCGAGAGCGTCCAAAGCCTTTCCAGCGGGGAAATCAAGGCCCAGGAGAACACCTGTGCGGTCGATCAGCTTCCCGTATGACAGATCCTTGGTACCGCCGATCAATTCGTAGTGGCCATCCAGTATTTTGATAAATTCCAGCGTCCCACCGGACAGATGCGCAGCGATCAGTGGTTTTCCGAAATCTATGGTCGTATCCACAGCGCCGGCTCTCAAATGCCCTTCCTGGTGGCTGGTCTCGTACAACGGGATCCCCAATGCCTCTGACAGTATCTTTGCCGTGGAGACGCCTGCATTGAACACGGGCATATAGGAAGCTTCTACTGGTCTTGGTGTCCGGCTGACGCAGACGGCAGTCAGTTTCTTTGCATATTGCTGCAAGGGCTCGTGCAGTACGCACGGTAAGTTTTGCCAGTGCTGATAAAGAGCCTCCGATTGACGAAGTCCTTGCTTTCCAAGGGGAACTGTTAGTTGGACTCGCTCATCACAAAGGATGTCCTCGCCGCAGATGACAGCAGCAGATGTGGTGTAATTACTGGTATCCAGGCCCAGATAATACATCTTGTCAATCTCCGCCTTCTGACAGTTTTCCTAAGATGCCGTTGACGAATTTTCCGGAAGCCTCACCGCCAAATTTTTTTGCCAGGTCCACGGCCTCGTTGATCGAGGCTGCCTGAGGGATATCTGCTTCTTCCATAAAAAGGATC
>DPKU01000111.1 GCA_003542355.1 Clostridiales bacterium
GGCTCCAGAACACCGGTGGTATGCCCTCAGCGCATCACCGAAGATTTGGTCAACATGCTCAAGAAGTATCATCCGATCTGGCTGAACATGCACTTCAATCATCCCAAGGAAGTGACACCCGAAACAGAGGAAGCCTGCCGGAAACTGGCGGACGCCGGAATCCCCCTGGGCAACCAGTCCGTTCTGCTGCGGGGCGTCAACGACTGTCCGCATATCATGCGGGACCTGGTCCACGACCTGGTCCGGAACAGAGTGCGGCCGTACTATATTTATCAGTGCGACCTCTCCCTGGGCATCGAACATTTCAGAACTTCCGTGGCTGCCGGTATCGAGATCATCGAAGGCCTGCGGGGTCACACTTCCGGTTATGCGGTTCCCACGTTCGTCGTGGATGCACCGGGCGGCGGCGGAAAGATCCCCGTCATGCCTCAGTACATTATTTCCCAGTCCCCCAACAAGGTGGTCCTGCGGAACTACGAAGGCGTTATTACGACCTATTCGGAACCTGAACTGCCCAAGCTGGAATGCACCTGTGATTATTGCACGGGCAAGAAACACTACGAGTACGAAGGCGTGGAAGGACTCCATAGAGGACAGAGACTCTCTCTTGAGCCTCAGGACCTTCTCCGTCACAAACGCAACAAGAAATAGTATAAGAGACACGAAAGACTGGATAAGGGCGGAGCGATCCGCCCCATTCAGTTTTTCGTCCATACCGGAGCCCCAATGAGCCTTCTCGATCAACTGAAAAATGAATACCGGACGCTGTCCATCGTTGGCATGGCCAAAAATTCCGGCAAGACCACGACCCTCAACTACTTGCTGGAGGAAGCGTTTGACGAAGGCCTGGTTTTGGGCGTTACCTCCACAGGGCGAGACGGCGAAAGCACCGATCTGGTAACGGGGACCGATAAACCCAAAGTCTATCTGTTCACCGACACCATCGTGTCGGTGCCTGACAAGCTTTATGAAATGGCGGAAACCGGTCTGGAGATCCTGAAGAGGACCGAATACAGGACTGCCATGGGCAACGTGCTCATCTGCCGGGTCGCCGAAAGTGGTTACGTGCAGATCGCCGGTCCGGGCAGCATAAGAGAACACAAAAAGCTTTGCGAAGAGATGCTGGGTTTCGGCGTGGACATGATCCTGATCGACGGCGCCATCGACCGAAAATCCATTGCGGCGCCTGAGACTTCAGACGCCATTATCCTGGCCACCGGCGCGGTGATCTCCCGCAGCCTCAAAGTGGTGGTGGAAGAGACTGTGCACATCGTTTCCTTATATCAGACCGAACAGCTGACAGACGAACAGGCGCTTTCTTTGCTGAATGATCCGCAAGAGGAAACCTTCTGTGTGGTGGTCATTGACGATGAATACAACATGAATGTGCTGTCGCTGCGCACCGGCCTGGGCGCCGGATCCCTGCTGAACGATGCCATTTGCGAGCACACAAAATATGTTTTTATATCCGGCGCCTTCACCGAGAGCATCATCGCCGGGATCGATCCGAAGAAATTTCCGGGATTTACACTGATCCTGCCGGATCCCACCCGGATCTTCGTCGGAGCGATCAAATGGCAGCAGCTCAGAAAAAAAGGATTCCAGATCCAGGTGCTGCGCAATATCAAAGTGGCAGCCGTCACCGTGAATCCCTTCGCCCCTGCGGGTTATGCTTTCGATCACCGGGAATTGCGCAACAGCATTGCCGGGGCTCTGCCGGGGATTCCGGTCTTTGATGTTCGGATGGGAGGTTTTGACACAGATGGGTAAAGCCACCGGCAAAATGCTGGTCAACACTAGGACCCGGAATGAAACCGGGTTTGAAAAAATCATGTCCGATATCGAAACCTGCACCGCCTACGGAGGCCAGCGAAAGAAGCAGCTGAAGCCTTTTTTGCCTGGCCAGGAGCAAGCGCTGAACCGGGAGTATGATCACACCGACGCACTGTGCAAAGCCGTCGGGAAACATCCCGAAGGCGTGGCGGAGATGATCGCCTGCCTCTGGCATATCAAGGAGATCGGACTCACGCTTTCCCGTTCGCTGAGTCAGACATTATCCGTAGTGGAACTCTTCGACATCAAGAACTTTTTGCTCCGCACAGCAGAGCTTCGAGCATTGCTGCACAAGCTCACAGACAAAGTTCCCGAAACGTATCAGCTGATGGATACCGAGAAGCTTCTGGACCGCCTGGATCCTTCCGGCGAGCGGATCGATACGTTCTATATTTACGACGCTTTCAACCCGGTGCTGGCGGACCTGCGAAAAGAGAAACGCCAGCTGGAGCTCGACATGCGGAAGATTCAAAAGCAGGTCCGCTCCGAGCTGGAGGATCGCCACGGCTTCCGAATGACACCGAAATGCGAGTTGCTGGTGCCCAAGGCGGACAAAGCGCTGAGCGAACTGGCCTCCGGCCTTTCCGAGCTGCGCAGGATCGACGAAGACTACATGACCGTGATGTACAGCATCACGCCCAATGCCCAGATGGATGAGATCACCAGACGAAGAGAAGACCTGGAAGCGAAGATTGAGGCAGAGGAGGAAATCGTCTGCAGGGATCTGACTGCGGAAGTTGCCCGTTGGGAAAAAGATCTACGATTCAACTGCGGCATCATCGGAAATCTGGACTTCGGACTGGGAAAGGCCCGGTACGCGGTGATGCGCCATTGCGTTCGGCCGGAGATATGCGAGGCGCACGTCCTAATGATCGAAGAAGGTCGACACCTTCTGGTGGAAGAGATCCTTTCCGGACAAAAGAAGACTTATTGCCCGGTGGACGTGGAACTGACCACTGGCGTCACGGCCATCACCGGAGCAAACATGGGCGGCAAGACCATTTCCCTGAAAATGATGGGACAAGTGGCGCTTCTGGCCCAGTACGGCTTGTATGTCCCTTGCAGCAAAGCGCTCGTGGGACTGTCCAACTACGTGCACATCCTGGTGGGCGACGGTCAGAACGTTCAGCGTGGTCTGTCCAGTTTTGGCAGTGAGATGGAAGAACTCCGGGAGATCCTGGACAACGCTCTGGATCGATCTTTGATCCTGATCGACGAGATCGCCTCGGGCACCAACCCCACAGAAGGACTGGCGCTGACGAAAAGCTTTATCAACTATTTTGCGGGCAAGCCCTATATCACAATTCTCACCACGCACTTCGACCATGCGACGGTGGGTGAGCATATCGTCAATTTGCAGGTGCGGGGGCTGTCCGGCGCCGACTTCGACCGATTGTACCGGGAACTGGCCCATGCCAACCGGCGGGAACGAATCGAGATCATCGCCAAATACACCGATTACCGGCTCATGCGAGTCGACCGTATGGACCAGGTGCCGCGAGAGGCCCTGAACATCGCTAAAATGCTGGGGGTCTACCCCGAGATCATAGACGGAGCAAAAAAATATTTGGTATAATCCAAAGAATGGTTATCAATCAACCGATTTTAAATAACTGACGAAGGAGAAAGAGGATGACGAGCAAATTGAACTTAGATCCGAAAGTCATCGACAGCGCAAGGACTTCCGCAGCCCACATTGCGCAGAGTATGCAGGAATTTATCGACAAGCATACGACGGTGTCTACGGAACGTACGATCCTGAGACTTTTGGGGATCGACGGCATCGATGATGTAGAACGGCCGCTGCCCAACGTGATCGTCGATGCGGTAAAGGATGCGGGTGGACTTCCCCGGGGTGTGGCCTACTGGATTGGCAATGCCATTATCCAGACCGGAAAGAAGCCCCAGGAAATCGCCGATGCCATCGGCCGTGGTGAACTGGATCTGATGAAGCTGGAGCAAGGCAGCGCAGAAGACGCAGCCAAGGCCATTGAACCTTATGTGAACGAAGCGTTGCAGACGATCCGCGCGCAGACCGAAAAGAGAAATGAATACCTGGCGACGATCGGAGAAGGCAGGAGGCCGTATCTCTATGTGATCGTGGCTACCGGAAACATTTACGAAGACGTGATCCAGGCCCAGGCTGCCGCACGTCAGGGTGCGGATATCATCGCCGTCATCCGGACCACAGCCCAGTCTCTGCTGGATTATGTTCCCTATGGACCTACTACCGAAGGCTTCGGTGGTACCTATGCTACCCAGGAGAATTTCCGGATCATGCGGAAAGCACTGGACGAAGTGGGCGAAGACATCGGACGGTATATCCGTTTGTGCAACTACTGTTCCGGTCTGTGTATGCCGGAGATCGCAGCAATGGGCGCCGTGGAAAGACTGGACGTGATGCTCAACGATGCGCTCTACGGGATCCTCTTCCGGGACATCAACATGCAGCGGACGATCATCGATCAGTTCTTCTCCAGGGTGATCATCGGATACTGCGGCATCATCTTCAACTCGGGAGAAGACAACTACCTGACCACCGACGACGCCATCGAATCGGCCCATACCGTTCTGGCTTCTCAAATGATGAACGAGCAGTTCGCCGTTCTGGCCAACATCCGCGAAGAGCAGATGGGTCTGGGACACGCTTTTGAAATGGATCCGGATACGGAAAACGGCTTCCTGATGGAACTGGCCCAGGCGCAGATGGCCAAGGAAATCTTTCCCAGGGCTTCGCTCAAATACATGCCGCCTACCAAGTTTATGACCGGAAACATTTTCCGCGGACATATCCAGGATGCGTTGTTCAACCTGATCGCCGTCTGGACCGGCCAGTCCCTGCAGCTGCTGGGCATGCTCACCGAAGCTCTGCACACCCCCCATCTCCACGACAGAATGCTGTCCATCGAAAATGCGAAATACATTTTCAACAACGCCAGAGATATCGGGGAAGAAGTTGAATTTAAAAAAGGCGGAATGATCCAGACGCGGGCACAAAAGGTACTTAAAGACGCCGAAGAGCTCCTTTCTCAAATCGAGAAGGACGGGTTGTTCCCCACCATCGAAGCTGGAAAATTCGCTGCCGTCAAGCGCCCCCTGAATGGTGGGAAGGGCTTGGCCGGCGTGTGCAAAAAAGACGGGATGTATTTCAATCCGTTTATCGAGAAAATGTTAGGAGGTGCCAAGTAATGAGTCACCCGAATACAACTGCTATGAGCAAAGTGGATATCACAAAGGTGAAGCCCTACGGCGACACCCTGAATGACGGAATGGTCCAGATGAGCTTTACGCTTCCGATCCCCGACGGCGAGGAAGCAAAAGAAGCGGCCAGGATCCTGGCAAAGAAAATGGGACTGGACGAACCTGCGGTAGTCTATCACAAAGATCTGGGCATCGGTTACACCTATTTTATCGTATACGGAAAATGTCAGCATACCGTTGATTTTTCCACGATCAAAGTGACCAAGGTGGAAGTGGATGTGATGGATCGACTGGAATGCGAAAAGTACATCGAAGACAATATCAAACGGCCGGTGGTCATGATCGGCGCCTCCACGGGATCGGACGCACACACCGTAGGCATCGATGCCATTATGAACATGAAGGGCTTCCACGGTCACTTTGGATTGGAACGCTATCATGGCGTCGAGGCCATCAATATGGGATCCCAGGTGCCCAACGAAGAGCTGATTGCCAAAGCCATCGAAATGCATGCCGATGCGATCCTGATCTCTCAGACCGTAACCCAGAAGGATGTACACATCGCAAATTTGACAAACATGGTGGAGCTGTGCGAAGCGGAAGGCATCCGGGACAAAGTGCTGCTGCTCTGCGGCGGTCCTCGTATTTCTCATGAGCTGGCCCAGGAATTGGGCTTTGATGCAGGCTTCGGTGCCGAGACCCATGCCGAAGACGTGGCTTCCTTCGTGCTTACCGAGCTGGTCGCCAGAAAGCGGATATAGTGAGTGAAATGAAGAATGCACTTGGCGTTTTAGGTGGGATGGGACCTCTGGCCTCTCAATTGCTGTACCGCAGGATCACTGAAAAGACGATGGCAATGAAAGATCAGGATCATATCGACTTGATCCTTTTAAGTCACGCTACCATGCCGGACCGGACCGAGGCGATCCTAAGCGGAGAGACTCAGGCAGTGCACGATTTGCTGCTGCAGGATTGTAAAACCCTGGAATTGTTAGGTTGCAAGGGAATTGCAGTAGCTTGCAATACAGCGCACTACTTCATTCATCGGTTCGAAGAGCAGCTGAACATTCCTGTGATCAGCATGATTCGGGAGGCTGCGGAGGAGCTTGCGAAGACCCGCCCTTGCGGACGTATCGTGATCCTGGCCACCGACGGAACGATCCAAACAGGGCTGTACCAAGAGGCTTTGAAGGGCAAAGGACTTGATGCTTGGATTCCGGACTGCGAAGTGCAGCAGGCGGTGATGAATCTGATCTATGGATGCATTAAAAAAGGGCAGCCTTCTGATGAAGATGCGCTGAAGCGGATCGACGAAGGAGTTCGGGCTGCAGGTTGTGTAGGCGCATTGCTGGCTTGCACGGAGCTGTCGGTGATCGGCCGGGAAATGAAATTGGACGAGTTTTACCTGGATCCGATGGAAGTTCTGGCAGACCGGGTCGTGTCTTTTATGGATAAGGAACTTCGGAAGGCGTAACAAAAGCCCGGTCAAAAGACCGGGCTTTTTGTTACGAAGCATTGGACAGCTTATTTGGCCGCCAGTTTTTTCTTGTCTTCGTACCAGATCACGAAATCGGGATCCACTTCGCCGATGCCCA
>DPKU01000202.1 GCA_003542355.1 Clostridiales bacterium
TGCCAATCGAATCGCATATTCAGTTTTTCCGCTGGCCGTCGGTCCGACGACGAATATCACATTTCTCATCTATTTCCGTAGGAACATTTTTTCAAGATCGTTTTGGCTGAAACGCAAAAATGTAGGGCGGCCGTGGGGACAGGAAAACGGGTTTTCCGTCTCGTCCAGGGATCTCAGAAGGCTTCTGATCTCCTGGACATCGAGCCGGTCATTGGCTTTGACTGCCGCTTTGCATGCCTGTGTGATCAGGCGGCTTCTTTCCTGTTCCGGCTCGACCCGGCCGCTTCCAGGCTCGCTGTTCAGCACGTCGTTCAGAAAAGCTTCAGCTTCCCGGGGGTCCATACAGGCTGGGATCTCTTTTACGATATACTCTTTGGGTCCGAATTCTTGAATATGGTACCCCAATCCATTCAGCAGTGTCAAGCGTTCCGCCGCCACCTCCCGCAAATAGAGCGGAATTTCAACGATCCAGGGATCGATCATCATTTGACTGTCAGCTGTATGGTTGCGAATGGCATCCATCAACTGTTCGTACAACACTCTTTCGTGAGCCGCATGCTGGTCGATCAGGTAAAGGGAATCTTCTTTCTGAGCCAAAATGTAATTGGCAAAAGCGTTTCCTAGGATTTGCAGATCCGAGAACAAGAATCGCTCATGGGGCCCCTTTCCCATCGGCGCTTCTCGCCCCTTGTCGGTGTCGGAAGCAGTTTGATCCGATAAGATGCGGTCATAACGGTCCAGTTCGCTGGTTAACGATATATAATTTATGTCAACTTGGACGCCGGCATCCTGAGGATTCGAGGTTTTCGGGAGTTCAGAGGAGTTCACTTTTGTGTGATCCATCACGTTGGGTGCAGCTCCTTCTGTCAGCAGGTTCTGACGGAGACTGCTGACGAGATAGCTGCGCACAGAATCCTCGTCCAGGAATCGTATTTCCGTCTTGTTCGGATGGATGTTCACATCCATCCGTTCCGGCGGGATCTCAAGAAACAAAAAAGCGGCCGGATATCTTCCTTCAAACAGCTTATCCGCATAAACGCTGCGAAGAGCATCATCGATAAGTTTGCTTCGGATCCAACGTCCATTTACAAAATAGATCTGATATTTTCGATTGGAACGGCTCTGGTCCGGGCGACTGATGTATCCGCTCAAACGATAGGATCCATCATTTGGATATTCCTCAACAGGTATCAGACCATTTGCCGTCTGTTTGCTGTACACCGTCAAAATATTCTGGTAAACATCCCCTTTGCCCTGGGTGGAAAACAAAATGGTGCCATTGTTGATCATGCGCAATCGAATCGAAGGATAGGCCAATGCCATTTTTGACAAGTAATCGATGATCACTGCGCTTTCGATCTGATCGGACTTCAAAAACTTTTTTCGTGCCGGCGTGTTGAAAAACAGGTCAGAAACGATAAGGGTCGTTCCCTCTTCTGCGCCGGTTTCTGTCACCTCTGTCAGAAGACCGCCTTCGGCAGAAGCCCGGGTACCCATTTTTCGGTCCGCTGTCTTTGTGATGAGTTCAACTTTTGTCACCGCTGCGATACTGGCCAGTGCTTCACCTCGAAATCCCAGCGTGCGGATCGCGTCCAAATCTTGTTCTGTCGCGATTTTGCTGGTGGCATATCGATGAAAAACCAGCGCTACATCCTCCGGAGGGATGCCGCAGCCATTGTCTGTCAAACGTATATAAGTTTTTCCGCCGTTGCGGATCTCCACTGCGATAGCGGTGGCCCCGGCATCGATGGCGTTTTCCAGCAATTCCTTGACAATAGAAAGCGGCCGCTCCACGACCTCGCCAGCGGCTATTTTGTCGGATATTTCTTTGGGAAGCGTTCGGATTTTGGGCGTTCGT
The DNA here is from genome assembly GCA_003542355.1 of Clostridiales bacterium. Taxonomy (GTDB): domain Bacteria; phylum Bacillota; class Clostridia; order Peptostreptococcales; family Anaerovoracaceae; genus UBA10908. The sequence goes on from DPKU01000202.1 coordinate 1,859, forward strand.
TCCATTTTATCGCTCCTTTGCGGCGTCCTGAAGTTCCTGGAGGATCCCGATCGCCAAAGCCGGTGTGGTTTCCATCAGGTCCAGAGACATCAACTTCTGGACAAGCCGATCATCAGCGCTTCCGAAAAAGCTGATCTGCTGTTCCTGTATGTCAACAGACGAGCTGCTTCCCTTTAGCAGAGGTCGAGCGTTGCCCGTATCCTCCAATTCGGCCAGTTTGTTTTCCGCTGCGAAGAGCAAGGTTTCCGGTACACCTGCCAGACGTGCCACATGAATGCCATAGCTCCTGCTGGCACTGCCTTCGACGATCTTGTGCAGAAATACGATGTTGCCGTCGGATTCGGCCACATCCACATTCAGGTTCCGTACACCGCTCATGGTTTCGGATAATGCCGTCAGTTCGTGGTAATGCGTCGCAAACAGCGTTCGTACTTTTTGTTCGGGCCGTGTAAGGTGCTCGCAAACGGCCCAGGCTATGGAGAGTCCGTCATAGGTGCTTGTGCCTCTTCCGATCTCATCCAGGATCACAAGACTTTTTTCGGTCGACGTGTTTAGAATGTACGCAAGCTCGGACATTTCCACAAAAAAGGTGCTCTGCCCTTGGGTAATATTGTCCGACGCGCCGATCCGGGTATAGATTCGGTCGCAGATGCCGATTTCTGCGCTCTCAGCAGGAATAAAGCATCCGGCCTGGGCCATGAGCACGATCAGGGCCAACTGCCTCATATATGTGGATTTTCCAGACATATTGGGGCCTGTGATCAGCAGAAGACTGGCTTCGCTGCGGTCGATATACAGGTCGTTGGAAACGAAGACACCATCCTGAATCGTACGTTCGATCACAGCATGACGTCCCTTTTGAATGACGATCCGGTCCTCCTGAGTGATGCTCGGTTTCACATAACCCAACTTGATGGATGCCTCGGCAAAAGAAGCCAGTACGTCCACGGCGGCCATGGCGGCCGATGTGCGCTGGATGGAGGGGATTTCCTCCGCAATCTTTTCGCGCAGCTCCGCAAAAAGCTGATATTCCAGCTCGTTGATTTTGGCCTCTGCGTTTAGCACGACAGACTCGATCTCTTTCAGCTCCGGCGTGATATAGCGCTCACAGTTGACAAGGGTTTGCTTGCGGATATAGTCCTGCGGTACGAGGCTGAGATTGGATTTGCTCACTTCGATGTAATAGCCGAAAACTCTGTTGTATCCAACCTTCAGGTTCTTGATGCCGCTGCGCTCTCGCTCCTGAGGTTCCAGAGAAGCGATCCAGTTTCGGCCATCTTTGATCGAATCCTTCAGCACATCCAGAGCATCGGAATATCCTGCACGGATCAAGTCCCCTTCACGTATCGTAACCGGCGGTTCTTCCGTGATGGCGCCATCGATGAGGCAGCATATCCGTTCCAGACCATCGATCTCTTGATCGTACATGCTTAGAAGCGGGTCCTCACAGCGCTCCAATTCCGTTTTCAACTCCGGCAGATTCTGAAGGGAGCTTTTCAAAGCGTTCAAATCCCGTCCGTTTGCCGTTCCGCAGGCGATGCGGGATGAAAGACGTTCCAAATCGTAAACACCTTTCAGCGCCTCCCGGAGATTGTTGAGCGTCAGCAGATCATTCGTCAGTCTTTCCACGGCATTGAGCCGTTCATCGATTTCTTTCTTGCTGTTCAGAGGTTCTTTGAGCCACTGCTTCATTTTTCTGGAGCCCATCGCGGTACAGGTTTTATCCAGTATGTGCAGCAATGAGCCGCCAGTCTTCCGGTCCGAAAGCGATTCAGCGATCTCCAGATTTCTGAGCGTGGCACGATCCAGTGACATATGTGTGCCTGCATTGTAAATGCGGAGCGTCCTCATATGCTGCATGCTCTGTTTCTGGGTATCTTTCAGGTAACGGAGCAGCGCACCCGCCGCAAAGAAAAGGTCTGGTGCCTCTGTATGATCCAGCCCTACACTGCCTTCCGCTTCTGTATGAAAATGCTCCCGGATCGTTCGTCTGCAATTGCGTTCCAGATAGTACTCCGGCACGCCCGGGGAGATGGTTGCATCGGTCAAATTCGTCGCTTGACTGCAGAACCCATCCGCAACGGGATCGAAGCTGTTGATAAGGATCTCTCTGGGATTTATTTTCGTCAACTCTGCCAGAAGGTTTTCGAAGTGAGAAGCTCCGGAGAATTCGATGGCTGCAAACTCGCCGGTGGAAATATCGCAATACGCCAAACCCTCCCCTTTTTCGCCCACGTATACCGAAGCCAGAAAATTGTTTTCCTTTTCGGATAACATGCTTTGACTCAGGATCGTTCCAGGAGTGATGACGCGCACCACTTCTCTTCGAACGATCCCCTTGGCCTGGGCCGGGTCTTCCACTTGTTCACAGACAGCGACTTTGTGTCCCTTTTCGATGAGCTTCGCGATATAGGTATCCGCCGCATGATACGGAACACCGCACATGGGCGCCCGCTCATCTTCTCCGCAGGATTTTTTTGTAAGCGTGATCTCCATGTCCCGGGCGCCAACGATGGCATCCTCAAAAAACATCTCATAAAAGTCGCCCAGGCGGAAAAAAAGAATGCAGTCTTTGTACTGCTCTTTAATACTCAGATATTGCTGCATCATGGGCGTGTAAGCCATACAAAACTCCTGTGTCAGAAAGGACTACCGGTCAAGTTCCCGGTGGGCTTGTTCAACGACTTCTTCAATGGCTGTATCAGAATTTTCCTGGATATCGATGCCCGACTTCAGGAGCAACAGGAATTCGATGTTGCCCTTGGTTCCGGTGATCGGTGAATAAGTCAGATTTGCATAAGTAAGACTGTTATCCCTTCCGTAGTCCACAACGGACCGAAGTACGCTCAAATGGATATCACGGTCCCGTACGATGCCATTTTTCCCTACCTGGCTGCGACCCGCTTCAAATTGTGGTTTCACCAGACACAGGCACCTTCCGTGTTCGTTGAGAAGTTTCCGGGCCACAGGAAGGATCAGTTTCAGGGAAATGAACGACACATCGATCGTGATCAGATCGAAACGTTCGGGAATGGTTTCGGGATCCAGATAACGCACATTGATCCGTTCCATCGTAACGACGCGTGCATCGCTTCGGAGTTTCCAGTCCAGTTGTCCGTAACCGACATCTGCGGCATAGACCTTTGCCGCGCCATACTGCAGCATGCAATCGGTAAATCCACCTGTGGAAGCGCCGATATCCATACAGACGGCATCGGTCAGGTCGATCTGGAATGTTTGCAACGCTTTTTCCAGCTTCAGCCCGCCTCTGCTTACATAGGGACATAAGTCTCCTCGTATTTCGATTGTGGCTGATGATGCATCTACGGGAGTTCCAGCTTTATCACAGCGCATGCCGTCGACCCATACCAGGCCAGCCATGACAGCTGCCTTTGCCTTTTCTCTCGATGGAAAGAGCCCTTTATCTGCGAGTATGAC
>DPKU01000138.1 GCA_003542355.1 Clostridiales bacterium
CGAAGAAGAGATGAACGATCTGGATCAGAAGATCCGGGAAGCGGCGCTGCGTTTTGCCGAAGAAGAAGGCCTCACCTGCGCCTTCGAGTATCGGGATGTATTCCCGGAAACGAGGAATCATAACACGTCAGTAGATAAAATCAAGCGCGCTTGCAATGAATTGAATTTCAAAGTGTTCGAAACGCCGGAAGCCCGGAGAGGGTCCGAGGATTTTGGCCATTTTTTGAAAATGACGAAGGGCGCCATCTTTTATTGCAGCTTCGGAACGGACTATCCGGCGATCCATACGACCGCTTATGACTTCGATGATTCAGGCATAGAACGCATCGTCGAAGTGAACAAAAGACTCATCAGTTACATGGATTGATTTCCTTCTTAGGCAAGAAAAAAAGGAAGGGCGAAATTCCTAATAATTGTATACAATCGTCAGATTGTATGCTATAGTGTTGCTGTCGCAGAGATGCGGCAGCTTTCACTTTTTTATTACGATTGGGAGGAAAAAAAATGATTGAACTTTTTAGGGAAGGGGTATTTCTTGTCGACGGGGTTCCCAGTGAATCCGGACCCTTGCCGAAGGAAGAAGCCCGGAAAAAGACCGTCGCCTACAATATCCTGCAGGCGCACAACCGGTCTGCCGACCCGTCAAAGCTGGAGATCACCTTTGACTCGCTGGCGTCCCACGATATCACCTACGTAGGCATCGTGCAAACCGCAAGAGCCTCGGGACTCAAAGAGTTCCCCATGCCTTATGCCATGACCAACTGTCACAACAGTCTCTGCGCAGTCGGCGGCACCATCAATGAGGACGATCACGTGTTCGGCTTATCTGCTGCCAAGAAATATGGTGGCATCTATGTGCCGGCCAATCAGAGCGTCATCCATTCGTATGTGCGAGAAGAAATGGCAGCCTGCGGTGCGATGATCCTGGGTTCCGACAGCCATACGCGCTATGGCGCTTTGGGCACCATGGGCGTGGGTGAGGGCGGACCCGAGCTTGTCAAGCAGCTGCTCAAGAACACTTGGGACACAATTGTACCGGAAGTCGTCCTGGTGTATGTCAAAGGAAAACCCGCCAAAGGCATCGGTCCTCACGATGTGGCCATCGCTCTCGTCAAGGCAACGTTTGAGAGTGGTTTCGTCAAGAACAAGGTCATGGAATTTGCCGGACCGGGTCTGGCCAATCTGCCTGTTGATTTCCGAAATGGGATCGATGTGATGACTACCGAAACGACGTGCCTTTCATCCATCTGGGAGACCGATGACACCATACGGGAATACTACGATGTCCATAAGCGGCCGGAAGCATTCAAAGAGCTGAAAGCCGGTGAAGGCGCTTATTACGAGAGCATGATCGTCATAGATCTGGACAAAGTGGAGTCCATGATCGCATTACCGTTCCATCCTTCCAATGCTTATACGATTCATGAATTCCAGGAAAATGCCGAAGAAATACTGGCTGGCATCGAGAAGGATGCTGCCGAGCAGTTTAAAAAAGCTACGCTGGATCTGAGGTCAAAGATCAGAGAAGATGGCATTTATGCCGAGCAGGGCATCATTGCAGGCTGCAGTGGCGGCTTGTTCGACAATATCGACGAAGCTGCTGCGATCCTGAAAGGCAAGAGCACAGGGAACGATTATTTTTCCTTGTCTGTCTATCCCACAAGCGTTCCCGTAAGCCTGGAACTGACAAAGATCGGCGCTTCTGCAGATTTGCTGGCGGCCGGGGCGATCATCAAGCCTTCGTTCTGCGGCCCTTGCTTCGGTGCCGGAGATGTACCTGCCAACAACGGGTTTTCCATCCGTCATACGACTCGGAACTTCCCAAATCGCGAAGGCTCCAAGCCCGGAGAAGGTCAACTTGCCGGCGTGGCGCTCATGGACGCCCGTTCCATTGCAGCCACTGCTGCCAACGGCGGACGGATCACTGCTGCGACGGACATTGCATACGATTACGAAGTCCATCCTTACCATTTCGACAAGCATGTTTACGAAAACAGGATATATTATGGTTACGGTAAACCATTGCCGGACACAGAGCTGATCTTTGGACCCAATATCACCGATTGGCCGAAAATGTATGCGCTCACAGAAAACGTTCTTTTAGAGTTGGCTGCCGTACTCCACGATCCGGTGACTACCACTGACGAGCTGATTCCTTCCGGCGAAACGTCTTCTTACAGAAGCAATCCGCTGCGCCTGGCCGAATTCACCCTTTCAAGGCGGGTTCCCGAATATGTGGGACGAAGCAAAGCCATTGCGGCCATGGAAGAGGAACGGATCCAAGGAAAAGCGCCTGCTCATATTACGGAAGTGCTGGCCAAAGTGGGCAACGCAGCTGAGTTAGTACAGAAAACGCAGTTTGGGTCTGCCATCTTTGCCAACAAGCCAGGAGATGGCTCTGCCAGGGAGCAGGCAGCTTCCTGTCAGAAAGTCCTGGGCGGCTTCGCCAATATCTGCTACGAATATGCTACCAAGCGCTATCGCAGCAACTGTATCAACTGGGGCATTCTGCCGTTTACGCTGGATGCAGGGACTGATTTCTCCTACGAACCCGGCGATATGGTGTTCGTTCCCGGAGTACGGGAAGCGGTGGAGAAGGG
>DPKU01000072.1 GCA_003542355.1 Clostridiales bacterium
GGAGCAACCAGCCTTACATTAAAATCAACTGTGCTTCCATTTCGGAGCACTTGATCGAATCTGAATTTTTCGGGTATGAAAAAGGAGCGTTCACCGGGGCCAACACTTCGGGGAAAAAGGGTTATTTTGAGGCGGCGGACAACGGCATCATCTTTCTGGATGAAGTGGGCGAGCTTCCGCTGGACATGCAAGCCAAGCTGCTGCGTGTCATTCAGGATGGTGAGTTCTTCCGGGTCGGCGGCACGAAACCGGTCAAGAGCAGCGTTCGCATTCTGTCAGCAACGAATCGGGATCTGGAAGAATTGATGGAGAAAAAACAATTCCGAAGGGACTTGTTTTACCGGCTGAACGTGTTCCCCATCCGGGTGCCGCCTCTGTCGGAGCGGCGTGGCGAGATTCCGGCGCTGCTGCGGCATTTCCTGGTGCGATACAACGAAAAGTTCGGCATCCAAAAGCGGCTGGAAGAGGATGCGGTGCGCTACCTGGCCTCCTGTGACTGGCCGGGAAACATCCGTCAGCTGGAGAACACACTGCAGCGCTTGATGATCAATGCGGCTGGAGATACCATTACCCTGCTGGACGTGATGCGAGAGCTCCACGCCGATACGCTTCCGCCGGGCGAAGACAGCGAAGGGCAACGGGAAGATGATTTGACCCTCAAGGATATGCTAGAGCATTTTGAACGGGGGATCCTCAGCCGGGCTACGCGGAAATACGGAACGTCAAGAAAGGCGGCCAAGGGGCTCGGGATCAGCCAGACGCAATACATCCGAAAGAAGAACAAATACGGATTGCAGGACGAATCAGAGGGGTGAGTACAATTAGGTTCGCTTTTTGTCCGCATGCGCCGAAATGGGTTCAAAATGTTGCGAGTTGCGATTCAGGCTTGAACGGGAGCGAAAAAATAGAAAGCGCAGCAGAAAATTTTTGGGATATATGGCGAACAAAAAGGAAAAGTCACGGCTGTTTCGACGCCGAATTGTGAAAAATTAAACAATCATATTAAAAAAACATGATTATCCCTGTCATTTGGCATACATTTTGCTTTATAATATAGTCAAACGACCAGTTAAATCAAAAATCAGGAGGACAATCATATGCAGAAAAAAGGATGCCCCTTCGGCACACACCGGGTCATTGAACCCAAAGGCGTACTGCCCCAGCCCGCACTCAAGATCGACAACAACATGGATGAGATCTATGACAACGAAGTGCTGATCAATGTTCAGACATTGAATATCGATTCTGCTTCGTTTACCCAGATCGAAGAACAGGCCAAGGGCAACGTGGAAGAAATCAAGAAGATCATGCTTCACAATGTAGAGATGCAAGGCAAGCACAAGAACCCCGTCACCGGTTCCGGCGGCATGCTCATCGGCACCGTGGAAAAGGTCGGCGACAATTATGTGGGAGATCTGAAGGTCGGCGACAAGATCGCTACCATGGTATCCCTGTCCCTGACCCCGCTGGTCATCGATGAGATCCTGGACGTTCGTCCCGACATCGATCAAGTAGACATCAAAGGACATGCGATCCTGTTCCAGAGCGGTATCTATGCGGTACTGCCCGACGATATGCCTCAAACGCTGGCCCTGTCCGTTCTGGATGTTGCCGGCGCACCGGCACAGACCCAGAAGCTGGTCAAGGAAGGCGACACCGTCCTGGTCATCGGCGGCGGCGGAAAGTCCGGCATGCTGTGTCTGTACGAAGCCAAGAGAAAAGCCGGCCCCACAGGAAAGGTCATCTGTGTGGCACATTCCGAAAGAAGCACGAAGAGAGCCAAGGATCTGGGCCTCGCAGACGAAGTGTTCTCCTGCGATTCCACCGACGCCGTGGCGATGTACAACAAAATCATGGAACTGACCGACGGAAAGCTTTGTGACGTAGTCATCAACTGCGTCAACATCGAAAACACGGAAATGGCTTCCATTCTGTGCTGCAAGGACGATGGTACGGTATACTTCTTCTCCATGGCCACCAGCTTCACCAAGGCTGCTCTGGGCGCAGAAGGCGTCGGCAAAGACGTTCTGATGATCGTCGGCAACGGCTATACCAAGAACCACGACAAGGTCGCACTTCAGATCATGAGAGACAGCGAAGATCTGAAAAAGGTATTCACTGAGCTCTACGCTTAATCCAATCGCAAGGTACGTATCATCAAACCAACGACCTCTGGAAAGAGTAAGGAGAAACAATGGCACGAAGAAAATTCAAGGAAATCGAGCTGTGGAAAGACGTGACTGATGCGCAGTGGAATGACTGGCATTGGCAGGTCGCCAACCGGATCACCGATGTCGAGGATCTGAAAAAAGTCATCAATCTGACGGCGCAGGAAGAAAAAGACATTATAGAAGTGACAAAAAATTTCCGAATGGGCATCACGCCCTACTATGCGTCTCTCATGGATGTGGATGATCCCAGATGTCCGGTCCGGATGCAGGCAGTTCCAGTGATCGCAGAGAACCATCGAAGCGATGCGGATATGCTGGATCCCCTGCACGAAGATGAAGATTCCCCGGCACCCGGACTGACACATCGTTATCCGGACAGAGTGCTCTTCCTGATCACCGACCAGTGCTCCATGTACTGCAGACACTGCACCAGGAGAAGACTGGCCGGCGAAACGGACGGCGCCAGAAGCATGGCGGATATCGATCAGTGCATCGAGTATATCCGTAAGACTCCCGTGGTTCGGGACGTGCTCCTCTCCGGCGGCGACTGCCTGCTGGTAGAAGACGACGTGCTGGAATATATCATCAAAAAGCTCAGAGAGATCCCCCATGTGGAGATCGTAAGACTTGGCTCCAGAACACCGGTGGTATGCC
>DPKU01000114.1:0-7326 GCA_003542355.1 Clostridiales bacterium
AAGATGATCGAAAACTACACGGCGGTCGTGGATGACATCGAAGTGGAGATCCCCGACTACAAAAACCTGGACAAAGTGCTGATCGAGCTATTTACGCTGGATCCCGAACAGTGCGCAGCCTGCACCTACATGGTGAACAGCGTAGTGGATATCTACGACGAAATCAAAGACATCGCAGACTATAAAGTATACAAATATTTTATCCGGGAAGACATCGCCCGGACCCGAAAGATGGGCCTGGAAAATCTGCCGACGATGTGCATCAACGGCGAGCAGAAGTGGGTTTCGATCATCCCTTCGAAGGAGGAGCTGATCGGAGAAGTGAAAAAGTATTACGAAGCAAAGAAGTAAAAGTGCCCTTGCAAGGGTTCAAATGCAGACAGTACAAGATAAGAGAAAGGGTGCGCCGCACGGCGCACCCTTTTACTATTGATCCGGCGCTCAGAGCACTTTCGGCCTGCCGGATGGCACGAGAGGAACCATTTGGTTCCTACGGCGCATGTTTTCGGGCGGAAACTGCACCGCGGCCGTCCGGGTGCGCCGGTTTGCCGCTTGGAAGGGCGAAAAAATCCCAGCACCTGATTGAGTGCCGGGATGGTGTTGGTGAATGCTTTTGGGGAAAGCGCGGTACTGTGCTAGGCTTCGCCGAAGTCGTCAAAGACGATCAGCTTTTTGCCGCCGGGCTCGCTGTCGAAGGCTTCCTGCCAGCGTTCCACAGGAACGATCATGCTGATCGCTTTTTCCGGATGGATGTCTCTCTTTTCGAAGAGCTCCATAGCCAGGGCCCAGGAGCTGGGCTTCTGGCTCCGGGAGCCCATATAGCGGATCTCCTTGTGGAGCAGGTATTCCATGGAGATGGGGTTCATGTCCTGGCGGTACATGCCCATCTGGATTACCTGGCCTTTTTTGTGAACGATCTCGAAAGCTTTATGGAGCGCCGGAATCGCACCGGAGCATTCGAAGGCGTGGTCGACACCGTCATTGGAAATGCGCAGGACCAATTCCTTTAGATCTTGCTTCTGCTGATCGATCGTGTATTGAACGCCCATGTCCTTTGCAACGGCAAAGCGCTCTTCATCGATGGTCAGTCCGGCCAGGATCACTGTGGCGCCGGCGGTTACTGCGCACAGAGCCACCATCAGACCGATGGCGCCGGCGCCGAAAACGCAGACCGTATCGCCGGGCTGTACTTTGGCGACTTCCATCACAGCGTGGGTGCCGCAGGCCAGGGGTTCGGAAATGGCGCCAGCCTTGAGGCTCACGTTGTCGGGCAGCTTCCAGACCCGATCCTCGGCCATGGTCATGTATTCTTCGAAAGCGCCATCCTTATTGGTGCCGATGCCGATGCGGGTGCCGCAGAGGTTATAGTCCTTGCTCTTGCAATAGCGGCATTCCTCGCAGGCTTTATACGTGGACTCGCAGGTGACCCGGTCGCCCACTTTGAGCTTTGTTACACCCTCGCCCACTTCTGTGACGACGCCGGACAGCTCATGGCCCAATACAACAGGAAATCGTGTCTTGGAGTACTCGCCCTTGTAGGCGTGCAGGTCCGTTCCGCAGAGGCCTGCGTAGGCAACTTTGATCGTTACATCCCCAGGTCCCGGTGTAGGAACAGGGACTTCCTGGACCTCCATCTGGTTGGGCGCAGTCAGTTTCAGTGCTTTCATATGATTGTTCTCCTTTGGTGAACAAAATTTCACAGTATTTGCTAAATGTTCACCCCAATTCTAAAAGAAACCATGGATTTTGTCAAACTTTTTCGCAAAAGGTTTTGACAAAGGCAAGAAGATATGCCATAATTCAGCTGTAACATACGTTCTCTTGATGAACATCTGTTCATTCACACATAGAACCTAAGGGGGGTTTATCCATGGTTAAGAAAACCTACACGAACGAAGAGATCAAGCAAGTCGCCGACAAGGTGAGAAAGCAAGTCCTGAAATTCGCCATCGAACGTGGCGGATGCTATCTGGGACAGGCCTGTTCGTCTGCGGACACGCTGGCCACGCTTTATCTTGCGGTCATGAATCTGGGCGAGAGCGAGGGAGATCCCAACGGGATCCGTTTTCCCGGCGTGCCCAGCGCAGAGAATATGACCTATCCAAGAGGGGCACTGTACAACGGCCCCACCACAGCGGGCTATGACCGATTTTTCCTCTCCCCTGCCCATTATGCAGGAGTCCTCTACTGTACGCTGGCAGCCTGCGGAAGAATGAACTGGGAAGCCGTGGAGCATTTCAACGAGGACGGCTGGGTTTTCGAAATGATCGGTGCAGAACATTCGCCCGGATTTGAGACCAATGCCGGCTCTTTGGCCCAGACCATCAGTGTGGCCTGCGGAACAGCCCATGCGCGCAAGCTCAAAAATGAAGATGGCATCGTGTATTGCTACATGTCCGACGGAGAGCTTCAGGAAGGACAGACCTGGGAAGCCATCCAGGTGGCTGCGCAATACAAGCTCGGCAATTTTGTCCTGGTTTGCGACGCCAACGGACATCAGATCGAAGGCTTTACCCAGGACATCATGGGCATCGAGCCTCTTGTGACCCGCTTCGAGTCCTTCGGCGCTGTGGCGGTGGAAGTGGACGGCCACGATATCCAGGCCATCCAGGATGCGGCAAAGCTCGCGCATCCGGACAAGCCCCTGGTGATCGTTTGCAGAACGACTCCTTCCTGCGGACTTCCGTTCCTTGAAAAGAGAGAGCCGAATCTGCACTTCATCGGATTCAAGACGCCCGAAGAGATCCAGGAAGCCAAAGCATTTCTGGAATCGATGTAGGATCACAGGAAAGAGAGGAATCTATCATGAAAATGGAATTAAACGTACACTCCAGCAGTATGATACGCTGGGCCAAGGAACACCCCGAAGCGGTGGTGCTTTCCGCCGACCTGGGGAGCTCCTGTGAAGTCAAGGAATTCAGAAGCTTACTGCCCGATCAATATTTCTCCATGGGACTGACCGAGCAGAACATGGTAGGCTGGGCCGCCGGCCTGGCCAGAGAAGGCTTCCTGCCCTACCTGCATTCCTTCGGCGTCTTTCTGTATCGCCGGGTGCTGGATCAGCTGGAAATGTCGGTTGCCTACAGCAATCTGCCCGTCACCTTCGTGGGCTTTCTCCCCGGAATCATGACGCCCGGTGGCGTGTCTCACCAGATGATCAACGACGTAGGCGTGCTGCGTGCCGTCCCCAACATGCGCATCTACTCCATGGGGGACGCCACTGACATCGAGGGCATTTTAAAGATGGCCCACGAAGCCGGCGGCCCCACCTTTATCCGCATGCTCCGTAAAGAAGTACCCCGCCTTTTCCCGGCCAGTGAAACCATCCGGTTCAACCATGCCAGGATCTGCTCCGAAGGCACCGACGTAGCAATATTCAGTGAAAACATCTGCACAGAAGAAGCCTTGAAGGCTATCAAAGTGCTGGAAAAGAGAGGCGTTTCCGTTCAGCATCTCCACGTATCGACATTGAAGCCCTTTACGGATCCGCAGGTCGTGGACGCACTCAAAAAAGTCCGCTATGGCGCGATCTCCTACGAAAATCACACGGTGATGGGTGGTCTTGGGACCAACGTGGCCGAAGTGATCGCCGAACAGGGGCTGGGTACCCGCCTCCTGAAGCTGGGTCTTCAGGATCAGTATGCGCAAGGCGCCTCCAAGATGTATCTGATCAAGAAGTACAACATGGATGCGTACGCTCTGATCGGCGCCGTGGAAAAACTCATCGGCAAGGACCTTGGCATCGAAGAAGGCGAGCTGGAAGAAGTTCGCTTCGAAGACTACACATTCGTATAGTTCCGGTCGGCGGGCTTCGGCCCGCCGGACGATCCTGCAGCAGCAGAAAGGATATTTCAACATGTTTGAAGCAACGAAAAGAGAAATCATCAAAGCGGGCATGAACCTGGACCGCTATGGACTCATCGCCCTGTCCGGCGGAAACGTATCCGTGCGCATGGAAACCGGAGAGATTCTTGTGACTCCTTCGGGAATGATCTACGAAGATCTGACAGAGGATGACATCCTCGTAATGGACCTGGAAGGAAAGATCATCGAAGGGACTCGGAAATCCTCTTCGGATACGGAAGCCATCCTGTATATTTTCCAGAAGCGTCCCGACGTGAACGCTGTCATCCACACCCATCAGCCCTATGCCACGGCCGTGGGCCTGATCCAGGATGAATTCGAAGTGAACCTGACCACCCTGGCCAATGCCACGGCCGGTCCGGTCCCCGTTACGCCCTATAGCTCTGCAGGCAGCATCGAGATGGGCATCGACACCGTCAATTACGTTGGCGAAGGCCTGGCTGTGATCCTGGCCCACCACGGCGTCATGACCATCGGAAAGAATCTGAAGCAGGCGCTGTACGCAGCAGTCTACCTGGAAGAAGCCGCCAAGTGCTACCTGGCAGCCCGGGCTTGCGGCGAAACCAAGAAAATGACCCCCGAGCAGATCGAGCAGTCCATCGAGGTTTTCAAGTATTACGGGCAGGGAACCCCCATCATTCCCAAGGATCTCGTCAAGAGAAAATAGGAGCGTGTATGAACCAGAAAGAGGAGTTCCTGGTTCAGGTCGCCGAGCTCTATTATCAGCAGGATCTGAACCAGCAGGAGATCGCTAAGATATTCAACATATCCCGGCCCACAGTATCCAGATTGCTGGAGGAGGCCAGGAAGCGGAAGATCGTGGAGATCATCATCCACAGTCCCATCGCAAAGAATTACGAGCTGTCCGAAGCGGTCCGGGAAGCCTACGGGCTCAAGAACTGCATCGTGATCGACAGCCGCGCAGGCTATCAGGAAACCCTGAAATGCTGTTCCACCGCTGCGGCGAACTTTCTGCACAGCGTGCTGGAAAGCAACCTGGTGCTGGCTGTATCCTGGGGCAGCGCGATCACTTATCTGGCTCAGGTGCTGGAACCCAGAGCGTACAACAACGTCCATGTAGTTCAGATGGTCGGATGCCTGGCCGCGGGAAATCCCCAGCAGGACGGCATTGAGATCTCCATGAAGATCGCGCAAAAGCTTGGAGCAGGATATTCCAACATCTTCGCACCGGTGTTTGTGAACAGCGAGCTCATGGCCGCCCATTTTCTGGAGGAACCCCGGATCGTTTCCACCATGGAGAAGATCAATATCGCCGACATCGCCGTCATGGGGATCGGTTCTGTGGCAGACAAGAATTCCATCCTGTCCACTACGGAAAGCGTGCTTCCCCATGAATGGAAGGTGCTGAAGGAAAAGGGGGCCCAGGGTCACCTGCTGGCTAGGATGTTCGACGCAGAAGGCAAAGAGATCCCGATCCCCGGCAAAAATGCGGTATCGCCGCCGCTGGATATACTCAAGAAGATCCGCTGGACCATCGGTATCGCCGTTTCGGCGCGGAAAGCCTCCGCAGTGAGCGCAGCCGTCCGGGCGGGCTATATCAACTCGCTGGTCATCGACAGCGGACTGGCCGAAGCTCTTTTGAAAAACAACTAGAGACAAGGACTGCAATCACTCCGGAAGAGCACTTTTCCGGAGTGTTTTTTTATGCTATACTTAGTCGTTAAGGAGGAGCGTATGGACACGGATATTATCGCGAAAAGAATTCTGATCATCGAGGACGAAGCATCGATCTCCGATATCATAAAATTCAACCTCATCAAGGAAGGCTATCAGGTGGAGACCGCCTATGACGGACAGGAAGGGCTCCGCAAAGCCCTGGAGAGCCCCGATCTGATTTTGCTGGATGTGATGCTTCCCCTCATGGATGGATTTCAGGTGTGCAAAAAAGTGCGGGAGACCAGCAATACCCCGATCCTGATGCTCACCGCCAAAGAGGAAGAAGTGGACAAAGTGCTGGGCCTGGAGCTGGGCGCAGACGACTATATCACCAAGCCTTTCGGCATGCGGGAGCTGATCGCGCGGATCAAAGCCAATATCCGCCGNNCGCAAGAACGGCACAGCGCTGGATCTGACGCTCCGGGAGTTTGAGCTGCTCAAGTATCTGGCCGAGCACGAAGACAAAGTCTTTTCCAGGGAACAGCTTCTGGAAGAAGTCTGGGGATATGAATACTATGGAGATATCCGGACGGTGGACGTGACGGTCCGCAGGCTTCGGGAAAAGCTGGAGGACGACCCCAGCGAGCCCCGGTATATCATGACAAAGCGAGGAATCGGCTATCATTTCAGGAGACCGTAACGGATGAATAGGGTCAAACCGCACAGCAGTGTCAGATGGCGAATCGTACTGATTTATTTTTTGCTGGTCTTTATTGCCATGACCATTGTCTCTGTGTTTTTGCTGGATCAGATGAAAACCTATCAGATCAATGCGGTGCGGGATAATCTCACCAAGACCATCCACGAGAGCAATCTTTTGACTTCTCTGGGCCGATACGAAGACCTGGCCGACAATACAGCCGAAATACAAGTCAATTTAGATGAAAACTGGAGCCGCAGCTTTACCGAGGAGCTTTCGGTGATCTGCCGGGACTATACGGTCTGTGCCTCCACCAATCCCAATATCGTAGGACGGGACGCCCGGGATGTTTTCGATCCGGGGATCCTTCTCAATACCTTTGTAACGGGAGAAAACAGCGAGTCCGACTCTGTGATCTCCGGGAACATCCCAGTCAAAAATTTAAGTTACCCCATCGTCTCGGCACAGAACAGCGGCGTGCTGGGCGTGGTGTACGTCCGGGCGGACCTGTCCAGTATCAGCAGTTTTCTCTCCCAATCCAAGCTGATCTTTGTGCAGGCCATGTTCCTGGCCTTGATCGTGACGGTTCTGCTGGGCTTCGTGATCGCACGGAGCATCACCGTACCCATCAACGACGTCACACGCACGGTGCAGCGCATGTCTCAGGGGGATTTCAGCCAACGGGTCCAGGTGAAATCCGACGATGAGATCGGCCAGTTGGCCCAGATGTTCAATCTGCTTCGGGAAAAACTGGACTTTACGCTTTCGGAGATCTCCAACGAAAAAAACAAGCTGGAGACGATCCTCACCTATATGGCCGACGGACTGATTGCCATCGATCTGGAGGGGCGCATACTCCACGCCAATCCGGCGGCCCGTCATATCCTGCGCTTTGGCGAGGAAGATAACCTTACAGAGGTATCTTACGACAGCCTCCTGGGGCACATCTCTCCCCGGATGAAGCTGGCGTACATCAAAGAAAACTGCCAAAAGGAAGGCGGAGAGGATACCTTCGACTACGGCGTCACCACGTTGGCCGTGCGGTACGACCGCTTCAAGGACGACGACGGAAAAGATGTGGGCATCATCATCATCATGCAGGACATCACCGAACGCCAGAAGCTGGAAGACATGCAGACGGACTT
>DPKU01000114.1:7336-7888 GCA_003542355.1 Clostridiales bacterium
TGGACGGCACGCTGGACGACCGGGCCACTGCTGTCAAATTCCTGAATATCGTGGATACGGAGGCCGACCGGATGAACCGGCTGGTCAAGGATCTGCTCCAGCTTTCCAGGCTGGATCACCGTCAGGAAAAATGGAACATCAAGGAGAGCAACCTTCTGGCTTTGCTCAATACCGTGGCAACCAAAGTGGACATGACGGTCCGGCAGAAGCAGCAGGAACTGAAGCTTGCCTACAACAACGAGAAGGAGATCCGGGTCCTGATCGACCGGGATCGATTCGAACAGGTACTGATGAACGTGCTGTCCAACGCCATCAAGTATACGGACCGGGGCGGCTGCATCGAAGTGGATGCCTTCGTAAAGAACTCTCTGGCGCACATCGTGGTCCGGGACAATGGGATCGGGATCGCCGAAGGAGAGCTTCCCAGAATTTTTGAACGGTTTTATCGGGTAGACAAAGCCCGCTCCCGGGCCATGGGCGGCACCGGATTGGGTCTGGCCATCACAAAGCAGATCGTGGAAGAACACCACGGGACCATCGAGGCCGAAAGCA
>DPKU01000182.1 GCA_003542355.1 Clostridiales bacterium
GTGCGATGAGATACATCTTCGCCGTAGAGGAAGGGGGCCACGTCGTCTCCGCCGGTGATCAGAATGCCGTCGCAGCGTTCCGTCAATTCGAACAGCGTCTGGGTATCATCGGTAAAAGGAAGCAGCATGGGGATGCCGCCTGCTTTTTCCACAGAGTGAACGTAGTCAGTGGCCAGCAGTGTCCAGTGCTGACCTGGGACGCCGATCCCTGTTGAAGTTCCCAGATCCTGTTGGGAATAGTTGCAGGTGATGCCTATGAGTGGTTTCATAAAAAAAGCTCCTTTCGATATTGCCGCAATGGCGATCCGATCTCTATTTGAATACAGGTACTCTCTGCAAAAGTATAGCATAAAAAAGGGGGTTGTGATATGATCAGGTCATGAAAAAAGAAGAGAACAAAGAGGCAAAACCCTCAAAAAATAAGAGAAAAATCGCCACAGCATCTATGGGGCTCCTGGTTGCCGCCGCCCTGGTGGTGGGTACGATGATCCCGTCGGCTTCCGATGTGGTGTCACCGGCCGGCATCATCGATCCGCCGGCCATTGTGCTGCAGCTGGACGATGCGCAGATGACGGAAGAGGAACAGACAGCGCCGGAGAATCGGAAAGCAGCCAGATTGTCGGAGCGGATCAAAGGGTGGATCCTGGGTTTGCCTCAGGGGATCCGCGTGATGCTGGTCCTGCCGCTTTGGGGCCTGGGAACTTTTCTTTCTGCTGCCGCATCGACTTTGTGGGCCGGACTGTTTTCTCCTGCGCTGGGGTTTGCTGTTTCCTGGCTCCTGGGTGCTGCGGTCTTGCTGGGCACCTTCGGATTGGGCGCAAAATTGCTGTTCCCGAACCTGCCTCTTAAAAAGATTTTTAACAGAAAGAATCTCATCGCTTTGGGCGGCATGGCGCTGCTCCTGGTGGCGGCCGATGGCATCCTGCCCTTATACTGGCCCGAATACACCGCAATATCCGCAGCCGTCAAAGCCCTATTGTCCCTGGGCTTGATCGCCTTGCTGCTCTTGCGCCTTAAAAAGAAAAATTCTTTCATTTTTTCTTGATATTCTCTATAAGCAATGGTAAAATACCTATGCATTTGAAAATGCAAATGGGGGGTTAGCGCAGCTGGGAGCGCGTTTGACTGGCAGTCAAGAGGTCACGGGTTCGATCCCCGTACTCTCCACCAAATTCAACATGAAAGAGCCTTTTTGAGGCTCTTTTTTGTACTAGTCAAACGGTTCATAGATTAAAGAAACAGCAGTGGAACCGTTCAACCTATGGTATTATAGTATAAGATCAAAAAAGGGGATCGGGGAGGAATACAAATGAAAAAGAGAAACGTCCGGATATGGATATTGGTATTGGTTCTGCTGCTGTGCGCAGGGGCGGCGGCATATGCCTATGCCGCAACGGCGGTCCGCACCAGCGAACCGCCGGCCGTGACCTTCGCAGGGCACACGGCCGCCCCTGTTCGCAGTTCCTTTGCCGAACCTGTCCTGGGCGGGCTTTTGCAGAAGCGCCTGGTGGAAGAAGCAGAAGATCTGCAGATCGATCTGGGGACACTCAGTATCAGGAGCCTTCCTCTGGAAACAGACCTGCAGCTGCCGGCACTGTGGACGCTTTGGAATGGGGAGAGTCAAGTGTTTCAGGGAACGCCTCTTGAATATCAAGCGTTTTCTTATACCGAAAACGGATCGTATCGGGCCACACTGGAAATCGATCTTCCGGAGAGCACAGAAGCTTCTGCGGCAGATTTTTTCTACGAATTTGTGTTTGAACTGGACGTGCAGCCCAAAGTCCTGTTTTCCTCGGACCGGGCGCTTCAGGGAGATCTGTTGTCTGTATATGTAAACCGGGGTTTTGAAACGACGCCGCCGGCCATCGAAACCGATCTGGGTGCGGTTGTCTTTCTGCCGCTGTCCCCGGATGAGTATATCGCCTATGTGCCGGTGAACTATGCCCAGGAACTTGGCAAATGGGACATTAAAGTCCAGTTGAGCGGCCAAGCCTATACCCAGCCGGTGATCGTCACCAGCCGGACCTACGGGAAGCAGCATATGATCATTTCCCAGAGCACCACAGACGCTACCATGAACAACCCGGAAGGACCGGCGAACTGGGCGAACCGAATCAAAGTGCTGTGGGAGACATTCGACGAGGAAAAGTATTGGACCGAGACTTTTCTGGAGCCCTGTGAAGGACCTATCAGCACGGAATTCGGCCTGTATCGCTATACGAACGACAATCCTGTGCCCGCCAGGCACTCCGGCATCGATATCGCTGCGCCGGCAGGTATGCCGGTGCTGGCTTCCAACAGCGGAAAAGTGGTTCGCGCTGAGTCCATCATTTATACTGGAAATACCGTGGTCATCGAACACGGCGGTGGACTGAAGACCTATTATTATCACATGGATTCCTTGAACGTGGAAGAAGGACAGCAGATCGAACGAGGGAGAGAGATCGGAAAAGTCGGAAGCACCGGCTATTCCACCGGCACTCATCTGCATTTTGAAGTCAAACTGGGACGCAGCAGCCTGAGTCCATGGGAATTGTTCGACGGCAGCAGCGAAGTCTATTTTACAGGGGATTATTTTAACTGAGATAGCCCAGGTGCTCCAGCAGGATCTTTGTGCCGATGAGGATCAGTATCGAACCTCCTGCCAGTTCTGCTTTGACCTTGAAATGAGTGCCAAGACGGCTGCCCGCAGCGACACCGATATAGGACAATCCGAAGGTGATGGCACCGATCAGCAGCACCGCCGGCAGGATGCGGGTCCCGGGCAGCAGGGCAAAGGTGATCCCGGCCGCCAGCGCATCGATGCTGGTGGCGATGGCCAGCAGCAGGACTTCTTTCAGTCGAAGCGGATCGTCGCATTTGGTTGCAGGCTGCGCCGGACGCAGCGCTTCCAGGATCATCCGTCCACCGATCAATGCCAGCAGCCCGAAAGCGATCCAGTGGTCCACCGCAGCGATCGAAGATTCAAAGCGCAGACCGGCGTACCAGCCGGCCAGCGGCATGAGCGCTTGAAACCCGCCAAAAAAACCGGCGATGACCAACGCATCTTTCCGGCGGACCTGTCTCATGCTCAGCCCTTTGCACAAAGCGGCAGAGAAGGCGTCCATGGCCAAAGCCACGGCAATCAGGATCAGTTCAGTGGTTCCCATTATATTCTCTCCATTCATCAAACATACACAGTTTGACGAAAAAAGAATGCGATGTCAAGCCTCTTTACGGTTCCGGTTGAATCCTGTCAGCCGAAGACATATAATGATAAAACAAGATGCAAGTCCCTTGGCTACATAGGGTGTTGCCGATGCGGCAAGGGTACAGGAGAATAGGTTGAGTGCTATTTTACACCGCATAAATGCGTGGATTTCCAAGAGTCGCCTTCCAGAGAAGCAAACCAGCGCCAACCGGCGGGTGCTGGCGTTTTTTGTGTTGATTTTCTTGGGACTATCGCTTCTTGTGACGGCCTTCCTATCGAACTACAGAGAACGGTTGGAAGTGATCACCGAAGCGGAGATCAATGAGTATCTTGAGGAGATTTCCAGTCAGACCACAGTCAGCATGGTGGCCCAGTATCAGCGAAACGAAGTGATCGTCCGGGAAATGGGGCGCGCAACGGCCAGTCGCAATTATGATAGCATGGTTCAGGTGATGCGATATCTGGAAGACCGGATCGAAGGCTTCGAATTCGGTTCGGCGGGATTGATCGATACAGCAGGTTTGTGGCATACGCCCAAGGGCCGGCAGATCAACCCCGGACAGCTATCCGATCTGACCACAGCGCTTTCGCAGCAGAATACAGGGATCACTGCTGTGCGGGAAATCGAAGGCCGGCCTCATTTTGTGATCCTTGTGGCGCTGGAACCGTTTCAGGTGGAAAATGTCCAAATCCAGGCCATAGGTGTTACCATTCCTGTGTACGAGGCCAGCAAGGCACTGCGACTCTCTTTTTTCGATGCTCAGGGCTATGCCAATATACTGTCGGCCGACGGAAACAACGTCTATTCAAGCTATGCCGAGAACAGCTCCGGAGCTTTCAATATGCTGGAAATGCTCGCGCAATCCGGCATGGAGAGCGCCCGAATCGAAGAGATTCAAAGCAATATGGAATGCGGGGCCAGCGGAGTTTTTCACTTTACCTATCAAGGTGTCGATAATATCGCTCACTATGCGCCGATGGACTGGCAGGATTGGTATCTGTTTATCGTCGTTCCAAGTCAGGTACTGAACACAAAGAATGCGCAGATGATGGGTGCGCTGCTCCAGGCCGGCATCCTGATCGGAACGTTCTGGGTGGCAGCTTCGGTTTTCATCCTTTTGTATCTCATCAGAAAACAGCTTCGGATACAGCGAGATGCTCAGGCAGATGTGCATTCTCTGCTCGTTAAGGAGGAGTTGTACAAACTGGCATTGGCGCACAACCGCCGTCACGTGCTCCAACTGGACATCAAAAATCGTACGATGCGTGCGGAGGACGATGATTTTCTCTACGCCGAACCCGGCACCCTATGGGACGATCTGCCTGAATCTCTTTTTAAGAGCGATACGATCGCCGAAGACAGCAAAGAGCAGATCCGCATGCTGTACCAGGATATTCTGGACGGAAAACAAAGTGGCGAGACCACCGTAATGGCCAGAGGCAAAGATGGCCGATACACACCGCATCACATCAACTACACGACACTGGTCGACGAGGCGATGGCACCGTCCCACGCNNAAGAGATGGCGGGAAATGCTGGACAAGATGCCTCTTCAGAAATACCGGCTGATCGAACATAACTTGTCACGGGATGTGGTGGACAATGCGGAGGGAGAACTCTTCGATGCAGGCCCTGTCAAATATGTGATGCATTACAATCAGAAGATGGAGCACTTTGTACGGGAATTGGTCCATCCCGAAGATATGATCCTTTTCGCTCCGATCATGGACCGGGAGCAGCTGATACAGGATTATCAAAATGGAAAGCGATCGCTGGAATTCGAATTCCGCCTGTTGGAAAAGGATCGCGAAGCCCGCTGGGTCAAGCTGTCCATGCAGCTCATCGAATATCCCGACACCACGGATATCAAGGCCTACAAAATGTACGAGGATATCGATGCAAACAAGCGTGTCGAACTGGCGCTGAAATTCAGCTCTGAACAGGATTCTCTGACACGCGCCTACAATCGCAGGACATTCGAGGAAAAGGTGTCCGAGATCCTGGAACGCAGCCGGGAAGGTACAAGGCACGCCCTGGTGCTGCTCGACGTGGACAATCTGAAAAAGATCAACGATCGATACGGCCATGCCGCAGGAGACAATGCGCTGATCATGATCACCAATATCCTGCGTTCGGTTTTCCAGCAAGAGGATGTGATCGGACGCCTGGGTGGCGATGAATTTATAATACTAATGCAGGATGTTCCCGGAGATCATCTGGTGAGCCGGCGGGTACAACAGGTGAACGGCACGCTGAGAGCAGCGGCGAAAGAAGGATTCGTTGTATCCTGCAGCATGGGGATCTCTCTGTACCCCAAAGATGGCTCTACGTTCGGGCAGTTGTACCGGAAAGCAGATCAGGCGCTGTATCGGGCCAAAAGTGCAGGCAAGGATGATTTCTTCTTCTATTCTTCGCACGATACATTCCCGCAGAACCTGGAGGAAGAATCGCCGGAAGATCTGACAGATCAGGAAGAGACCTTCGATCGCTGCTATTTGTTTCGCAGCGAGGACGAATGGCGGTACAGGAGCATTCTAGATAGCACCCGCACCAGCGTGATCGAGCTGGACATCGACCGCCAACAGTACTCTTATGACATCAATGTGACCCGTTTTCTGACCGGTACTTACGATGACCGGCCTCTCGGGCAGATTTTTGCACAGGACCGGGTGGCAGATCCATCCACAACAGAACGGATGCAGGCCATGATCCGGAGGGTTTCTGAAGGCAGCGACCAAAAAATCATGAGCAAGGATGTGCTGCTGCGGACAAAAGACGGAGACAAGCGATGGTTCCGGATGCGGATCATCAAGATGGACGACAGCTACGAGAACATGAAGAAAGTGCTGATCGTCCTGAACGATGCCCACGAAGAGATCCTGACCATGGAACTGCTGCGCCGGCTGGCTGATTACGACGATCTCACAGATGTGTACAACCGCGCTGCGTTTATACGCCTGGCCGAGGAACGGATCCGGCAGGCTGAGCCTGGCTCTTATGCCTTGATCGGCCTGGATGTGGACCGGTTCAAAAATGTGAATGAACTGTTCGGTTTCGAGGGTGGGAATCGGTTTCTACGTCATGTCGCACGGATCCTTTCGGAAGAGTCGGGTGAGGAGAGCATTACAGCCAGGCTCACAGCAGATCATTTCGTGATGCTTGTGCCCAACGACAGTCCGTGGATCAAAAAAACGCTGATCCCCGATTGTCTTCACAAAATAGGAGAGTATCGGCCGAAGATGGATGTGGTGGTCAATTTTGGCGTTTATGTCATCGAGAACCGGGACTTGGATGTGATCACCATGATCGACCGGGCCCAGGCGGCAAAAAAAGGGGTCAAAGGGGGCTACCTGCACCGCTACGCCTATTATGACGATCATTTGCGAAAAAAGGAGCAGCGAGAGCGGGACATCGTGAGTCGAATGCGCCAGGCTTTGATGGACGAAGAGTTTTTGGTTTATCTCCAGCCGCAGTACCGCCATCCCTCGGGCCGGCTGGTAGGGGCCGAAGCACTGGTACGCTGGAAACATCCGACTCGAGGCCTGATACTGCCCAGAGAATTTATTCCTTTGTTCGAAGAAAACGGCTTTATCGCAGAGCTGGACCGGTATGTGTGGCAGAAGGTATGTGTGCTGCTTCGCAATTGGAAAGAGAAAGCGTTGCCGATCGTTCCGGTGTCGGTCAATCTTTCCAGAATGGACCTGTTCGATCCACAGCTTTGGGATACGCTGGAGGCGCTCATGAGCGCCGAAGGGGTCCAGCCTTCCATGCTGGGCATAGAGATCACGGAAAGAGCTTTTATTGAAGACGCCAGCCACATGAGCGAGGTGCTGCGAAAGTTTCGGGACACAGGGTTCACCGTCTATATGGACGATTTTGGCACAGGGTATTCCTCTTTGAATATTCTGAAAGATATCCCAGTAGACGTGCTGAAGCTCGACATTCGTTTTCTGCCCCTGAATCAGAAGAATACCGCCAAAGCATACAGCATCCTCAAATCGGTGATCCGGATGAGCAGCGACCTGTCGATCACTACGGTTGCAGAGGGGGTGGAGGTTCTCCAGCAGGCTGATGATCTGGAGAAAATGGGCTGTGATATCGTTCAGGGAGATTTGTATTCTCCGCCGATCCCGGCCGAGGACTATGAGGAACTGTTGAAAAAAATAAAAAAAACAAAGAGGAAAGGAAAAGCATAAAGGACCAATATGCTTCGTATCAAAGGCTTTCAAACACTGACACTGCTGGATTATCCCGGACAGCTGGCAGCCACGATTTTTACAGAAGGGTGCAACTTTCGTTGCCCCTTTTGTCACAATGCATCCCTGGTGAACGGCAGCGCTTCAGGTGTGTATTACACGCCGGATCAAGTGCTTGCCCATCTGGAAAACCGGAAGGGGCGGCTGACGGGCCTTTGCGTAAGCGGCGGCGAGCCGCTGCTTCAGCCGGAGCTTCCGGCTTTTCTGAGACAGGTCAAAGCGCTGGGCTTCCAAGTGAAGCTGGATACGAACGGATCCGATCCTGAAGCACTGGAAAAGCTGATCCAGGAGGCTCTGGTCGACAGCGTAGCCATGGATATCAAGAATGCACCATCGCGCTATGCCCTGACTGCCGGTCTTCCTCCTGAAGCGGAGGAAGACCTCCTGCGCCGGGTGGAGACCAGCATCCGCGTGATCCGAGACTCCGGCGTGGATGCGGAATTCCGCACGACCCTGGTCCGGGAATTCCACCGGCAGCAGGATATCCTTGCTCTGGGCCGCTGGCTGGCCGGGGAGGAGCCCTATTACCTGCAATCCTTCGTGGACTCCGGCGATGTGATCGCTGCGGGGTTGTCTGCGTTCTCTCCAGAGGAAATGGAGGAACTTTGCCGGTTGATCCGACCCTTTATGCCCAAAGCTGCGCTCCGGGGCATGTAAAAAGAAAGCATCTGCGGAAGAAACTGTCACATACCTTAGTTAGTGGTGTGTTAAAAAATAAACCACTAGATATTGTGACAGGCGGTTGACACCCGCTGTCCGATTGTCTACAATAAAAGTACGCACTGCGCGTATTTTTTCATTTAGTGCGATTGGATTTCCGGAGGAGCGAAGGATGTATCAGGTAGTAAAAAGAGACGGCAAAATTGTAGACTTCCAGCTGGAAAAGATCGCTTCGGCCATCCTGATGGCATTTGAGGCGCAGGAGAAGCAATTTCATCCGTCTGTAATAGACTTCCTGGCACTGAAGGTGACTGCGGACTTTGAATCCAAGATCCGTGACTCCCTCATTGCTGTGGAAGACATCCAGGACAGTGTAGAAGCGGTGCTGGTCCAATCGGGCTATGCGGATGTTGGCAAGGCCTACATCCTGTACCGCCGTCAGCGGGAAAAACTCAGAAATCTCAAGTCCACCATCCTGGATTACAAGGAGATCGTGGACAGTTATGTTAAAGTGACGGACTGGCGGGTCAAAGAAAACTCCACCGTCACCTATTCCGTAGGCGGGCTCATCCTGTCCAATTCCGGCGCCGTCACGGCCAACTACTGGCTGTCGGAGATCTACGACGATGAGATCGCCAATGCCCATAAAAATGCAGACATGCACATCCACGACCTGTCCATGCTCACCGGGTACTGTGCTGGCTGGTCCCTGAAGCAGCTCATCCAGGACGGTTTGGGCGGCGTTCAGGGCAAGATCAGTTCAGCGCCGGCCAGCCACCTGGCTACCCTGTGCAATCAGATGGTCAACTTTTTGGGGATCATGCAGAACGAATGGGCCGGCGCCCAAGCGTTTTCGTCCTTCGACACGTATCTTGCGCCCTTTGTCAAGAAGGATGCGCTGGATTACGAGCAGGTCAAGAAGTGTATCGAATCCTTCATTTACGGTGTCAATACCCCCAGCAGATGGGGCACCCAGGCACCCTTTTCCAACATCACGCTGGACTGGACGGTTCCCCAGGATCTGGCCAAAGAGCCCGCCATCGTCGGTGGTCGGGAGCAGGATTTTACCTACGGCAACTGCAAGACCGAGATGGACCTGATCAACAAGGCTTTTATCGAGATCATGATCGAGGGCGATGTCCACGGCAGGGGCTTCCAGTATCCCATTCCCACCTATTCGATCACCAAGGATTTCGACTGGTCGGAAACGGAGAACAATCATCTTCTCTTCGAGATGACAGCCAAGTATGGCACGCCTTATTTTTCCAATTATATCAACAGCGACATGGAGCCTTCCGATGTGCGCAGCATGTGCTGCCGTCTGCGTCTGGACCTGCGGGAGCTGCGCAAGAAGTCCGGCGGATTCTTCGGCAGCGGAGAGAGTACAGGCAGTGTGGGTGTCGTCACGATCAATATGCCTCGGATCGCTTACCTGGCCAACAGCAAAGAAGATTTTTACATGCGCTTGAATAAAATGATGGATCTGGCAGCCCGTTCCCTCAGCATTAAACGCAAGATCATCACCAAACTCCTGGACGAAGGACTCTATCCTTATACGAAGCGCTATCTGGGTACCTTTGCCAACCACTTTTCCACCATCGGACTGATCGGTATGAACGAAGTGGGCTTGAACGCCAAGTGGCTTCAGGCCGATATGACCCATCCCGAGACCCAGGCCTTTACTGCGGAGGTCCTGAATCATATGCGCAAGCGGCTGTCGGATTACCAGGAGCAGTTCGGAGATCTTTACAATCTGGAAGCCACGCCGGCGGAATCCACCACCTATCGGTTGGCCAAGCACGATGTGAAACGCTATCCGGACATCCTTACCGCATCCGACAAGGGCGCGCCCTATTATACGAACAGCTCGCATTTGCCCGTGGGCTATACCGAAGATATTTTTGCCGCTTTGGATATCCAGGATCACCTTCAGGCTCAATATACTTCCGGCACGGTGTTTCACGCCTTCCTGGGCGAGAAGCTGCCCGACTGGAAGGCGGCTGCCACGCTGGTGCGCACGATCGCCGAAAACTATAAGCTTCCATATTACACGATCTCGCCCACCTATTCGATTTGCAGAAAGCACGGATATCTGAACGGCGAGCAGCGTACCTGCCCCGAATGCGGCGGTCCCACGGAAGTATACAGCCGGATCACCGGATACTATCGTCCTGTTCAGAACTGGAATGACGGCAAGGCTCAGGAATACCTGGATCGGAAGGTTTACGATCCTGCGGCAGCGGTAGCGGGCCCCGAAAAGAAAGACGAAGAGACGCCACGGCCAGAACCGGGCAGCAAAACGCTGCTGTTCACCACGAAAACCTGTCCCAACTGCAGCACCGCCAAGGCGCTGCTCCAGCGGGCCGGCCTTCCTTTCGAGGTCATTCTGGCCGAGGAAAACCGTGAAATGGCCAAAGCCTACGGCATCCTCAAAGCGCCTACGGCCGTGGTGATCGAGGGCAAAAACAGACACAAGTATATCGGTGTTTCAGAGATCCAGAGCTATACGCAAAACGTTTACGCATAAATAAGCGACAGGCGGCGGGAGCCGCCCGTCGCTTATTTTCACAGGAGGAAACCATGAATAAATCCAAAGTATATTTTACAGATCTTCACACAGAGCTGGATGATGGTCTGCTGGTCAAGTTCAAGCGACTGATCCGGACAGCGGGGATCGAGAATATTGATTTTCACAATCAGTTTACCGCCGTCAAGATCCACTTCGGCGAACCGGGCAATCTGGCTTTCCTGCGGCCCAACTGGTCCAAGGTGGTTTGTGATTTGATCAAAGAAAAGGGAGGGAAGCCCTTCCTGACGGATTGCAACACCCTCTACGTAGGAGGCCGAAAAAATGCGCTGGATCATCTGGATTCAGCCTATACCAACGGTTATTCACCATTTTCCACCGGGTGTCAGCTGATCATTGCTGACGGGCTCAAAGGCTTGTCCGAGACTCTGGTCCCGGTTGCAGGCGGAGAATATGTGAAAGAAGCCAAGATCGGCAGCGCCATCATGGATGCGGATGTGATCATTTCCCTGACCCATTTCAAAGGTCACGAAGCCACCGGATTTGGCGGCGCCATTAAGAATATCGGCATGGGCTGCGGTTCTCATTCCGGAAAGATGGAGATGCACAGTCAGGGGACGCCAAGAGTCAAAGAAGAAAAGTGCATCGCCTGTGGTCTTTGTGTACGGAACTGTGCCCACGAAGGCGTATTGGTGATCGACGGACTCGCCGTGATACAGGAAGACAACTGCGTTGGCTGCGGCCGCTGCATCGGCGTGTGTCCCACCGGTGCCATGGCCTCCAAATGGAACGAGTCCAACGACATCCTGAACCGGAAGATGGCCGAATATGCCTGGGCTGTTCTGAAGGATCGGCCGGCCTTCCACATCAGCCTGGTGATCGATGTATCCCCCAACTGCGATTGCGGTTCGGAAAACGATATTCCTATCGTGCCCAACGTGGGCATGTACGCTTCGTTCGACCCCATCGCTCTGGACCAGGCCTGTGCCGACGCCGTGAACGCCCAGGAAGCGCTGCCCGGAAGCCAGCTGCATCATGCAGCACACCGTCATAAAGATCACTTCACAGCCGTCCATCCGGACACCAACTGGGAATCCTGTCTGGAGCACGGTGAAAAGCTGGGTATGGGACAGCGTGCATATGAATTGATCACAGTAAAATAGAGAGCAAATACTGCTGACACGAAAAAGCCGGAACGAACACGTTCCGGCTTTTGTGATTTCAGTCAGTATTGAATGATCTGTTCGTCGATCTCGGCCAGTCCGTTGCCCTTGATGTAGTACAGCTCATCTTCAGGGCTCTGTACGACTTCCAGCGTCAAAGTCACCGATTCATAGTAGCCTGGTGTTTCCATTTTCTCCCGGATCAATCCGATCAACCCTTCGATATAGTGTTCCTCGTATTCACCGGAGGTCATGGTATTGGCAGACGCAGCCTTCAGCTCTGCCGCAAAGGTATCCAGATCTTCTTTCACCACTCGGTCAATGGCGTCAATGGGCTCAACGATCACTTTCACGATGTAGGAGCCATTCTCCCAAATGGAGGGTTGGACCTCGTAACGAGACAGCTGATAAAGCTCCCGGTACAGCTCTGTCAAATCTTCTTTGGCCGGCTCTGTCAGCTCACCGATGCCGAAGTAATAGGCGAAGTAATTGACTTCGGTTTCCAGTCCGGCAAGATACTCTGCTTCCAGCGCAGCCGGGTCCTGAGTGTCGGTCACGGAAAGAAAGTCTCCCGAATATTCACCCAGATACAGGGTATCCAGTATACCCCGGACGTATACCTGAGCAAAGTCCGGCGGTGCCTCCTGACTGCCGCAGCCTGCCAGAGTCAGGATCGACAGGAGCACAATGATGGATCGGATGCGTATTCCTTTTTTCATATAAAGTCCTTTCAAAGGGTAATGGTTCGGATAACGCACCTATTGTAGCATACTCGGATGTGCGGAACAAGGTGGATCTCAGCCGCGTGACTCCAGGATTCGCAGGATGTCCCCGAAAACACCGTATCCAGTCTGCAGCGGTGTGCCGTCGTGCTCGATCATCGTCAGCTTGCCCATGTAATCGGTGAGGATGGAGTAGACCGAGGAGGCGCCGTCCACAGTGGCATAGACGTGACCAACAGGGATTTCCGTGGGCAGTACTGATGCCGTCACATGACCGTTCTCCTTCGTGGCCTTGCAGAGCAGCTTGATCGTATTGCCGCGGCTTTTGGCCGCCAGGATCCTTTCCCGGTCGATGCCGGCGATTCCTTTGCGATCCACTTGATCCGGGGTCAGCTCCGCATCCATCAGCACGTTGGCCATGGCGATGATCTTGGCCGTGGGATCATGGCCGTCCACATCCATGGATGGATCTGCCTCCACGATGCCAAGCTTGCGTCCTTCTGCAAGGGCTTCGTCGTAGGACAGTCCTTCTTCCAGCTTCATCAAGATAAAATTCGTGGTGGAATTGAGGATGCCGCTCACTTCGGTAATCTCGCAAAACCGCAGCGTTTGGTCTGCCATATTGAACAGGGGCGTGCCGTCCATGACAGTGGATTCAAAATAAAATTGAGCGCCTTTGCTTTTTGCCAGGTCCCGCAATTCCCTGTAGTTCCAGGCGATGGGGCCCTTGTTTGCCGTGACGGCGTGCCTGCCTCGCTCCAACGCAGAGCGGATGTGGTCCGCCGCCGGCAGGCCGGTCTTGATGTTCAAGGTGGTCATCTCCAGAATCGCATCAAAGTCCACCTCCCGGGCCACTGTTAAGGAGTCCCAATTCGATAAGGCGGGATGATCTTCTAAAAAACGGCCGTGTTCTTCGATTTCATTCAGCGCCCGCTTCAGGTCGAGGCCGGTTGGGTCGTACAGGGTGCCCCGGCTGTTTGTGGTGATGGCAGTGACCAGGATGCCCCTGCCATAGCGCTTTCGCACGTCCGCATCCTTTTCCAGCAAGATGGAGGCCAGCGCACGGCCTACGTTTCCGAAGCCCAGCATCGCTACTTTAAAATCATTCATGATGTGTCCTTTCCCGTTTATGGTCGAACGTTTCTTTTATCGTATAGGCCGCTGGTTGAAAAGTCAACAGCGGCCACGCTGCTGCTGATGCAGTATGACATCGCATCCATGTACTATACGAATCTTATTGTGCTATCCTTGACTTTGATTTACAATACAGTGTAGTTTTGTGTTTATCGTGTGGATCAGGGAAAACAATTTCGGCGTTTGCCGTGGAATCCTATCAGGTCGAGGCATTTTACTATATCCTGAAGCCGATCAAGGAGGATGTGCTCTTTGGGCAATTGACAAAGGCGATCCAAAGCATCGTCGTAGAGCATACGATCCATTTGTATCTGAGAGACGGTGAACTGATCAAAAATTTTGGCACCATGTCCCAGCTGGAGTATACGCTTTGCCGTGATGCACGCTTTATTAAGCCCCACCGTTCTATCTCGACTATTCTTTCTAGTCATAGTATCAAATGCAATGATTCCTTTTGCGTGCCTTATGATCAATAACCCACATAGGTCGTAATCTCACCATTGATCGTTTCAAAGGTGACCACATCCGAATAGGCGACATTTCCCTGCATATCCCGCATTTCGAATATCTGCAGAAACAATCCGTCACCCAGCTCGATCTCTGCAAAGGATGTTTCGGGCGTTACGGTGATCGTATCGACTTCCACGGGCAAAAGCTCATCGCTTTCGCTGGATATGGCGGATCCATAGTGGATGGTAGTAATGATGTCGCCTTCTACGAGATAGCGGAGGTTTTTATCCGCCATGCCGTTTTCGTCGATCGGTTTTCTGGCGCCTTGAATTTCATAGGCTTCCTTTCCGAAATCATAGATCACGTTCAGGTTGTATTCCTCACCGTTCAGCAGGATCGGCACGGAATACAAATTGTAGTCGTCTCCTTCGAAGGCGATCTCCATATAGACCAGGCATCCGTCCAATCCGCCCCAAACGCCGCGAAAATTGTCCTTGAATATTCCGTTTTCCCAATCTGCGATCAGATCATTATCACTGCCCAGGAGCAGCATAAAATCTTGTTCCGGGTCCACATAATAAAGCTGAATATACATCCCTGTCAGGATATCATCGGCAGTATCTCCCAATGTGAGAATTGCGCTTCCGTACTCATCAACATCCAGAGGATGGTCTTCCCATCCCTGGGTTTCCAGCGTTTGGATTTGAGGCACACTGTCGTAATCCATTTCTGAAATATAGGCCATCCCTTCTTCGGAGAGGTCTCCTGTCAAGCCGAGTGCGTAGTAATACTTGAACGCTTCCCCTGCGCCCAGATTTGCATAGCCGTTATAATCCTCAATATCACCGTTTAAAGAAAAGTAGCAGGACAGCCCGGTCGCTTCTTGACGATACGGTCCGCTGATCTGATATTCGATGCAATCGTCCAGAGCCGAAAGCACTGCGCCCGATGTTCCGGGTAGCATATCGGATGCCTGTCTTGCCAAATGTCCAAGATCGACCATATTTGTATAGCCCTGCTCCTTGGTGTTGCCTCCGTAGTTTTCGGTTGCCATGGCTATGCGTCCAAAGGAAGAGATAAAGTCGGGATCTTCGCAGGCGTTGGCCAGCGCTTCTTTTCCGAATTCATTGTAGGCGCCGAGGAATTCGTAATATCGGGTAAGGTTTGTGACGGACAGGGTGATCTCATCGGCCGTTCCCACTGCTTCGCAGCCTTCCTGGTATGTGTCGCAAATGATGGTGCCAAGGGCCAGTCCATCCATGCCCGGGTCTTGGGCGAGAGCGCCGGCCCATCCGGTATAGTACCAGCCGTTGCCGGGTTCCAGTTCCTGGGATGCAACCAGATATTTTGCCACATCGGAAAACGTGTATGCCACGTCGACGGTGGCCATCAGGCAGGTATCAAAGCCGATGAATTCGAAAGGCTGGTTGCCTTCGGCCAATTCGTAGTTTGCATAGAAAGCGTTGTACATTTCGTCCAGCTTAAGACTGTCTCCTCCGAAGTTTTCATCGTAGGCCGCGCCGCCGATACTTCCGCCGCCATGGTTCCAGAAAATAAAACCTGTCTTTTCGGCCGGATAGTTCTCTTTTGCAAAAGCAAGGAATTCCGACAGTGTGTTTTCGTCTCCCATGTTTGCCTGGGGCAATTGCTCAACAAGAGACAGGCCGTTGCTGTCGAACACATACCTTTCGGTAAATTCTGAGCTGATCAGTTCGTTTTGCCATTGACTTGCCCCGCCGGTCTGAATGATGATTTTGACATTCTCCGGCAATTGAACTTCCAAAAGCTCCGCAAGATCATTGGTGGCTGCGCCTCCGTTTGTCTCCAGATCGCTGCCGCACAGATAAAAGTAGATGGCCCATTCATTGTCGCTTAATGCGGTATCGTCTGCGCCGCATCCTGTTGTGGACAGAAGGAGGAGCATTGCCAGGAGCAGGGCAGTCACTTTCCACTTTTTCGCTGATTTTTTCATCATTTCTCCCTTCAGAAAAGGCCGGCCTTAAGGCCGGCCTATAAGTGCAATGTGCGCTTTCTGCTAGTTTGCTACATATGGAACAGAAACTTGTACTAAATAGTCCTGCCATACAACGATCATTTCATCAAACGAAGCGTCCAGTTCCGCCATATACTCAGCGCTCATAGTGGATGGATTGTCCAAATCTTCGCTTGTCAATTCTAAAACAGCAATCGATGCATTCAGCTCAGACATAAAGGCTTCGCTGGCATCCCAACCGTTTTCCGTGCCTAGAGCGGCCGCTTCTGTCGTCAAAGCATTGATTTGATTGTACTTTTCGATCAGCACCGAAACGCCTGTTCCGGACTCCATGGATTCGTCATAAACCGCTAGTTCGTCGACAGCGCCCTGATAGGCGGCGATCGTATTGTCAATGACCGGTTCGAATGCGGCAACGTCTTCGTCGGTAAATCCGCCGGCATCAATAATCGCCTGGAATTCGACTTTTACGCTGTCCAAAGAAGCCTGCAGGGTAGCGAGTACTTCTTCCATTTGTTCGGCGGTTTCGCCTTCCAAATAGCCGTTGTCAGCATACCAGGCGCCGATTTGCTGTACCAATGCATCCGCCTGGTCGATTTTTGTCTGCATGGCTTCTGTGTTTGCATCGACGTTGCTGCCGCCTCCGCATGCCGCCAGAGAAAAAGCGAGTACGACAACAAGTACGAGAGATAATATTTTTTTCATAATCTGCACCCTTTCTAGATGATTCCTGCCGCTTCCAAAGCGGTATTGAGCTGTTCCTTCGACTGTGTGTAGCCTGCGATCGCAGCATCCGCAACTTCTTCCATTTGAGCCAGGGTTTCGTCATCGTACCCGCCGCCGTCAAGAATAGACTGATGATTTGCATTTGCAGTTTCGATCTGAGCGACAGCCGTGTCATAAACGACCTGCATATCTTCCTGCGAGTAGCCAAACATTTCGGCATGCTCCACATAGGCGTTTGCCAGTTCCATGCCCAGTGCTGTCATTTCGTCCATCTTTTCCTGCATATACGCGTTGTTGCTTGCGATGGCTTCGGCTTCGGGGTCGGTCGCTTCCGAACCGCATCCGGCCATTGAGAAGAGCAGCAGTAAGGTCAAAGCAAGAGTAATAATTTTTTTCATTGAAAATCTCCTTTATATTTAGTGAGTTTATAATGTTACTATTATAATCAAAAATGCGCCTCATAATACATAACTGTCATGACATGTCATTATTTCGACG
This sequence comes from Clostridiales bacterium, assembly GCA_003542355.1. Classification (GTDB taxonomy): domain Bacteria; phylum Bacillota; class Clostridia; order Peptostreptococcales; family Anaerovoracaceae; genus UBA10908. The sequence goes on from DPKU01000182.1 coordinate 17,321, forward strand.
TGAAATGCAGCATTGTAGAATGAAGGCAAATGAAAAAGCAGTATCTTTACCCGACATCTCGCAGCGCCCGCAGGATCCAGGTAGCCAATACGCCATTGAGCACGCCGGCGGCCATGCCTGCCAGGAGCAGAAGAGGAAAGTAGTAGAGGATCTGGGCACTCTCCACGATCAGGGCGGCCACGGTCAATTGGGCAAGATTGTGAAAGACGCCGCCGGCCATGGATACACCGGCTGTACTGAACAGATCTGTCTTTCGAAGAGCAGCCATGACGGCGAAGCTCACAAGGCCGCCGGCCAGGGAATACAGGCCCGAAAAGACGCTGCCAAAGAGGGCGGCGGCCAGAAGGATCCGAGTCAGATTGACCATCAGGGCGGTGCGGGCGCCCAGTCTGTAAAGCGCCACAACAATGACGATGTTGGCAAGGCCGGGCTTAATGCCCGGGATCCCAAGGGAAAGAGGGAAGAGAAATTCCACATAAGAAAAGATCAAGGCCAGCGAGGCCAGGATCGCTGCTACGGGTATTTTATTTGACATCGAAGTGTGTTTTTTTGATACATCGTTCATCGTCAATACGAAATGCTGTCCAGTTCATCGGACCCGCGGATGGTGAGCACCACTTTGTTGGGAAGACAGACGACCACCTGATTTGTTTGGCGAATGCTGCCGAAGTCCATGCAGTCTCCGTTGGGGCAATCCGCTTCGATCATGCTCACTTGACCGTCCCGGATTTCCATAGTATTATGACCGTTGGCAGATTCAATCTGTACGATCCTGTTTTCGGACAGGTCGTAGACCCCCTGCAACGCGCCGTCCACCGTGACGGCTACGCTGTATCCGGGCACGGAAAGGCTCTGCAGCAGGGCCAGAATACCGAAGCCCAGAGCCAGCAGAATAATACCCAGGACGATGTCTGCTTTCTGAAACATAGGAGACGAAATGACCTTTCAAAAATCCAGCCTGTACGGCTGCAAAAAAAGACTAACGGCGCTGTTGATCGCCGGGCTTATTATAACACAGAGCGGCTGCGGGAACAATGCACCGTCAACGAATGTCAGCTGGGACGAAGACTATCTGCTCAACACATATTGTACAGTGACGATTTACGAAGCCGGACGGGAAGAATTGATCCGGGAAGCCTTCACCTACGCCCGCCAGCTGGAGAATCTGCTTTCAAGGACTGTTGCAGACAGCGAAGTAGCCGCTGTCAACCGGAGCACGGCCGGAGAGGCGGTTTCTGTGTCGCTGGAGACTGCCGATGTCGTCGAACGGGGGCTGTATTACAGCGCGCTTTCCGGGGGACTTTTTGACATTACGCTGGGTGCGCTCACAGAGCTTTGGAATTTTTCCTCCAACGATCCACGCGTTCCTGCGCAGGCAGACATCGAGCAGGCCCTCACTTCGGCAGACTATCAGACGATCGGCATTTCTTGGGCTGCTGGCCGCGGCAGTGCTGCGATCACGAAGGCAAACCTGGATACCCACATCGATCTGGGCGGCATCGCCAAAGGTTATATCGCCGACTGCGTCAAGGATTTTCTGGAAAACAGGGGCGTCTCGTCCGCGTTGATCAATTTTGGCGGCAACGTAGTGGTCCTGGGGGCAAAGGAAGACGGTGCGCCCTGGGTGATCGGCGTGGAAAAACCGTTTTCTGCAGAGGAAGAAGGAGACCTGGTGCGGGAATTGTCCGGAGAGATCGTCGTGACCCACGGATCCGTGGTGACGTCGGGTATTTATGAGCGGAAATTCACGGAAAACGGACAGCTCTATTATCATATTCTGGATCCCGAAACCGGCTACCCCAGGGAGACGGATCTGATCTCCGTTACGGTGATCGGGCCGGCGTCCACGGACTGCGACGCCCTTTCCACGATATGTCTGATGCTGGGTCTGGAAGAAGGACAGGCGCTCATCGAGGGAATGGAGCCTTATGAAGCGGTTTTCATCCCAAAAGTCGGCGGCATTGCCGTCACAGACGGCGCACGGTTTACATCTTACGAAGGGTCGGAAGGAACGCAATGATATGAGCAGACAGAACATGGAACCGGAAACCAGGCCTTATGTGCCCTGGACGCTGATGAACGATTTTCTGACGGATGCATTTGCCGGCTACGGCGTGCCTCTGGAAGATGCAGCCATCTGTGCTGACGTACTGCTGGAAAGCGACCGGCGAGGCATCGAGAGCCACGGCTGCAATCGATTCAAACCCATCTATATCGACCGTATCAAAGCCGGGATCCAAAAACCGGCAACAGACATCCTGACTCTGCGGGAAACCGCGGCTACGGCGGTTTTAGACGCTCAGGACGGCATGGGGATGGTGGCCTCTTACCGGGCGATGGAAATGGCCATCACAAAAGCCCGCCAATGCGGCGTATCCTTTGTGACGGTGCGCAACTCTACCCATTACGGCATCGCAGGCTATTGGTCCTCCATGGCAACTAAGGCTGGGATGATCGGTATCAACGGCACCAATGCCCGCCCCTCCATTGCGCCCACCTTCGGCGTGGAAAATATGCTGGGCACCAATCCGCTGACCATCGGCTTTCCCACCGACGAAGATTTTCCGTTCATGCTGGACTGCGCGACCTCGATCATACAGCGCGGCCGAATCGAATACTATGCCCGGACGGGACAACCTACGCCTGCGGGGACGGTGATCGGCAGCGACGGCAATGCAAAGACCGACAGCATTCAGATCCTGAAGGATCTGAATGCTGGCCAGGCCGCCCTGACGCCTTTGGGAGGCAGCGGAGAGGACCTGGGCGGCTATAAAGGCTACGGCTATGCCACGGCGGTGGAAATCTTGTCGGCAGCCCTTCAGGCTGGTTCCTTCCTCCATGGACTCAGTGGTATCGGAGCAGATGGAAACCTGCAACCCTATCATCTGGGACATTTTTTTATCGTGGTCGACCCTCAGGCTTTTATGGGGTTGGATTCGTTTAGAAAGACAGCGGGAGATATTCTGCGCACCCTGCGGGCATCGAAAAAAGCCCCGGGGCAGGAGCGAATTTACACAGCGGGAGAAAAGGAATATCTGACGTGGCTGGAACGAAAGGATTTGGGCGTACCTATAGGAGACTCTGTACAGAAAGAAGTGTTGTATGTGCGTGACGAGTTGGGACTGCCGTATCGATTCCCCTTTGAATAAAGAAGCAGAATGATTTTCGGCCCGGATCAGAAAAACAGATCCAGGGCCAGTTTCCCCAGGAGCAGCAGCACCGCGATGGTCATCATGATGCGGATGAAGCCGGCTCCTTTTTTGATGGCCATGCCCGAACCCACAAGATTTCCCGCGATGCTGCAGGCTGCCGTGAGAAGGGCGATCTGGTAGATCACCAGGCCTGCGACAACAAAGGAGACAGCGGAAGCGCCGTTGGAAGCGATGTTCATGATCTTCGCATTGCCCGAGGCAGTCCGCAGATCGAATTTCATCACGCCGGAGAAGATAGCGATGGCAAAGGTGCCGGTGCCGGGACCGATCATGCCGTCGTAGAAACCCAGAACGAGGCCCATCGTCAAAGCAAGCAGGGTCACCTTCTTTTTAGAGAGTTTTTCAAATCCGCTCGTTTCGCCGAAATCTCTTTTCAGCAGCAGGAAGATGGCGGCAAAAGGAAGCACAAAGACCAGGATCTTCTGAAAAACCGTGGGATCCAGCATCAGGACGATCCGGGAAGCTGCCACTGCGCCCACAACAGCTGTGGAGGCTGAGATGAAAGCAATCCTTAAGTTGACAGACCCGCTTTTCAGAAAGCGCGCTGCCGCAAATAGAGTTCCCCAGGCTGAAGAGAACTTGTTGCAGGCAAAAGCCGTCTGGGTAGGCAATCCCGTAAACAAATATGCCGGAAGGCTGATGCAGCCGCCTCCGCCGGCCACGGAATCAACAAAGCCTGCCAGAAAAGTCATCAGGCAGACGAACAGGATCATGGGAAGGGGGAGGATATCTAACATAGGCGTTCACTTCTTTCTCTCAGTATTACGAATCATTGTACTTCAGGAATCTGTAAAAAACAACCGGCTTCCCTGACGGGAAGCCGGTATCTTGATTCAATTCTTCGGGCAGACTACTGAGCAGCTGTTTCTGCTTCTGCTGCGACCACAGGCTTCACTGCTTTGACTCTGGGGATCATGTGAATGATATCCTTGGGGCAAGCCTTGACACACAGTCCGCAGTTCGTGCATTTGATCGGATCGATCTTTGCGATGTTGTCTACAACGTGGACCGCATCGAACTTGCATGCCTTTTCGCAGAGTTTGCAGGCGATGCATCCCACCTCGCAGATATCCTTGGTCCGTTTTCCGGTATCCTTGGAACTGCAGGACACGTATACCCGGCTTTTGGTTGGGATCATGTCGATGATCCGCTGGGGACACTCTTTGGCACACATGTTGCATCCCACACAATTGTCACGATTGACCAAGGCCACTCCATTGCAGATATTGATGGCATCGTACTTACAGACTTCCACGCAGTCTCCGTATCCGATGCATCCGTACTTGCAGGAGTTGGGACCGCCGAAAAATTGCTTGACCGAAGCACAGGTTTTATAGCCTTGATATTCCATATCTTTTTTAGTGAGGTCCGTCAAACCCGCACACATGACCGCTGCCACGATGGGTTCGGCGGCTACTGCGTCCACACCCAGTAATGCGCCGATGGCCGCAGCTACCGATGCGCCGCCGGGGGTGCATAAATTGGGGGCAACGCCATTTGGATCGGTGGCCAGGGCCGATGCATAATCGTCACAACCCGCATAGCCGCAAGCTCCGCAATTGGCACCAGGCAGCGCCTCTCTGATGTTTGCCGCCGTCTCGTCCACCGGTACCGCCATAAATTTGGCGGCCAGTGTCAGGATCACGGCTGCGATAAATCCCACACCTACGACAAGAACGACAGGAGCAACAAATGCTGACATATAAGTACCTCCTTACATTCCGAATATGCCGTCGATCATGCCCGAGAATCCCATAAAGGAAAGACTCAGGATGGAAGCGGCGATCAAAGTGGATGCGATCCCTTTAAAGGATTCCGGATAATCATTGGCCTCGATCCGTCCGCGGACGCCCGCAAAGAGGAACATGGCCAGCATAAAGCCGATACCTGCGCCAAAGGAATTCAGCAGCGATTGCGCAAATCCATATCCTTCGTCGATGTTCAGTACCGTAACCCCCAGTACTGCGCAGTTCGTGGTGATCAGCGGCAAGTAAACACCCAGGCCCTTATGGAGCGCAGGGACGTATTTTTTTAAGGCGATCTCCACCAGCTGCACCAGTGCGGCGATGACCAGGATGAATACGATGGTCTGCATGTATCCGATGCCATTGGGTTCCAGCAGGAGGTTTTGGATCGGCCAGGTGGCTGCGGTGGCCATGACCATAACGAATACAACGGCCATGGACATACCCATGGCGGAATCCAATTTCTTGGATACCCCCAGGAACGGGCAGATGCCCAGGAATCTGACCAGTACAAAGTTGTTGGCAAGGACAGCTCCCATAATGATGATGATTGCTTCTCTCATTACTGACAACCTCC
>DPKU01000043.1 GCA_003542355.1 Clostridiales bacterium
ATAGTGGCGGGCGATATAGGCATCCTCCAAGCGTTTCCACAACCGGAAAAAGGCGGTGATGTCCGAAAGCAGCGCCGCCGATTGCGTGCGAAAGTTCACGTTCAGCTCGCCGATGGCGCCGTTGGGTACCCGGTACAGCTGCACCAGGTATTTGATCGTGGGCCGGTACTTGTATTCCAGGCTGCTCTTCATTGACATGGTCAGCTGGTTGGGCGCCACGAAAGGGATCAGCTCACTGGTCTCCGATATCAGTTTCTCTATGCTCCGGAAGATGTTGTCGATCCGCTTTTCCGGGGTCATCAGCGAGGCGTATTCTGCCAATATCTGATTCACCAGGTTGGACCGGTTCGTGCTCTCCCGAAGGGCGATCTTGTCGATCTCTGCCACGACGCTGTCCATCAGCATCAGGCTGTACAAGCTTTTTTCCATAAATACCCTCCATTTCCCCTTATGTAAATATCATATCAAAACGATTAAACTTGTCAAGCTAATTATATAAATTGACATACGAAACATAGGTCCGCTGCAGTGCGAAATCGATAGCGCGTCAAAGCGCACCACAGGATATTTTAATAGACAGGGTCGGTCCAGGTGTTATAGAATGAAGAAAACAAAGGAAAGGTAGCACATGGATGTACTGTTGACTGCAACGGCGGCCTGGCTGGTCGCGCAGCTGATGAAATTGTTCTATTACCGACTGGAAAACGGGTGGTTCAATTTTGCTGTCATGACTACCTCCGGCGGCATGCCCAGTTCTCACGCAGCGCTGGTGACGGCTGCCACGATCCGTGTGGCGTTGTCAGAAGGCATCTTTTCTTCCCTCTTCGGCGTGAGCGCAGTGTTCGCCATGGTGGTGATGTACGATGCAGCCGGTGTCCGTCACTCTGTGGGAGAGCAAGCCAGAACGCTCAACAAGATCCAGGAAGAGCTGAAAGCGCTGATCGCACTGGATACCGACATGATCAAAGAGGTGCTGGGACATACGGGATTTCAGGTTTTGATCGGATTTCTGATCGGGCTGACCACCGGCCTTCTTTCCATCTGGGTCCCTTTACCGTAACGAGAAAACAAGGGCCGGAGACCGACCCGGGGGAGCGGATATGAATATTACAGAGAAATTTGAAAAACTGGGGGTAGACAATGCGCCCGGTCAGGAAGTGCATCACAGAGATGAAGATCTGCCAGCCAAGGGCGAGCCGCTGCCCGGCGTGCCGGTGGATTTTTCTCACGGAGATGTGGATGCGCATCCCCCGATCCCCGGCGCGCTGCAAACCTTTGTCCACGGGTTTTACGAAGGCGGAAGGCAAGCGTACACAGAGTATCGCGGCAAGGGTTCGAGCCGGAAGGATCTGGCCGAAAAGCTGTCTGTACTCACGGGCAGTCCCATCGATCCCGAAAAAGAAATCATACTGACGCCCGGTACCCAGGGTGCTTTGTTTCTGGCCATGGGGGCCAATATCGCCCGGGGAGACAAAGTGGCCTTTGTGGAACCGGATTACTTTGCCAACCGGAAGATGGTGGAGTTTTTTGAAGGAGAGAAGGTTCCGGTCTTTATGAGCTGGACGAAAAGAGAACACGGAAGCGGGCTGGATCTGACGACTCTGGAAAAAGCCTTTCAGGACGGCGCCCGTCTTTTCCTTTTCTCCAATCCCAACAACCCCACCGGAGCGGTCTGCTCCAGGGAAGAAATGGAGAAGATCGCGTCCCTCAGCCGGACGTATGGCGTAACGGTCATCGCCGATGAGCTATACGCCCGTCAGATGTACGATGGAGCGTCTTTTGTTCATTTTTCCGGCCTGGCCAACAAGCCGGACAACCTGCTGACGATCATAGGCCCTTCCAAGACGGAGTCCATGAGCGGCTTCCGGCTGGGCGTAGCCTTCGGGACGCCCGCTCTGATCCGGCGCATGGAAAAGCTCCAGGCCATTATGACCTTGCGCTGCAGCGGGTATAATCAGGCGGTCTTCGCCGATTGGCTCAGCGAGCCCGAAGGCTGGCTGGCCACCCGTGTCGCCGCCCACCAGGCCATCCGGGACGGCCTTCTGGAGATCTTCCACCAGGGCGGCATGGAGGCGGCATCGCCCCGGGGCGGAAGCTACCTCTTCGTTCGCCTGCCGAAGCTGGAGGTGACCCTGGCCCAATTCGTGTCCCTGCTTCGCGTTCAGGCCAACGTCACCGTTACCCCGGGCACGGAATTCGGACCGCAGTTCACCGACTGGTTCCGCATCAATTTCTCCCAGGATCACGACAAGGCCATGGACGCTGCGGCGCGCATCGTTCGACTCAAGGATCGTTATCGCAAGGAAAAATAGATTCATGAGATTTCACAGGTAATCGATAAGGAGGAAGAAAATGAATACGATATTGGCGATCAAGGTGGACGGACGGACATCGAATGCTGTTCACGTTCAGGAAATTCTCACAAAATTCGGATGCAACATCAAAGCCAGAGTGGGCTTTCACGAAGCCAGCGCAGATCACTGCGCCATGGACGGCATCATCATTCTCCAGCTCTTTGGGGAAGAGGATATCGCAAAAGTGATGCACAAAGAGCTCGACAAGCTCGAGGGTGTATCTCCGAAGATCATAGAATTTTAGGACCGTTTATGATCAAACTGCTTCTCCTGACAGGATTTTTGGGCGCCGGGAAAACCACGTTGCTTCAAAAGCTGCTGTCAGAATTTCATGACGAAAAAATCGGTGTCATCGTCAACGAATTTGGCGAAGCCGGCATCGATGGAACCCTCATCGATCAAAACGGGATCCTGATGCACGAGCTGAACAACGGATCGATTTTCTGCGCCTGCATCAAAGAAAATTTTTTGAGCAGCCTCATTGCCCTGTCGACGAAAGACATCCAGGTTCTTTTTATTGAAGCATCCGGCCTGGCAGATCCTGCGAACATGACGCAGATCCTGCAAACTGTCCATGCCAAAACAGAGGTCCCATACGATTATAAGGGATCGATCTGTATCGTGGATGCGGAAACATTTTCAGATTATTACAGCCTGCTCCCGGCACTCCACCAGCAGGTGGCCTGCAGTGGCGCGATCATTGTGAACAAGGCAGATCTTGTGACGGACGCAGAGCTGACGGATGTGCTGGAAGCGCTTCGCAGAATCCATCCTGCTGCAGCCATCGAGGTGACGACGTACTGCGGCACAGACATCCGCAAGCTGATCGACGAGCTGAAAGCCCCCGAATTGCAGGATGCGGAAAGCTCCAATACGCCGGAAAGCCGGCCCAAGACCGTCATTCTTTCCTCGGAGGAAGCGCTGCCGCTGGAGCAGCTGAGCAGCTTTCTGAATCAAATCAAAGATGATACGTACCGCATCAAAGGATTTGCGGAAACAAACGAGGGGATCGTCTACATAAGCGGTCTAAAAAACCAT
>DPKU01000034.1 GCA_003542355.1 Clostridiales bacterium
GTTCCTCCAGCGGCCGCCGGTGCGCATCATATTTCCCGTAGAACGTCAGGAAACGATCGAAGACCCGCTGGGCGTCCCGCTTCAAAACTTCCTCGTCCACGCCCCGGAGCTTCCGGTCCTTCATGCGCACCACGCCGTTGATGATGGTGTGCTTTACATTGTTGCCCACGCAGCTGACGATCAGGGTCCGGATGGGATCCTCCACCGGCCCCACGGCCAGATCGTCCAGGTCGATCACGATGATATCGGCTTTGGCGCCGGCGCGCAGGACGCCGATGTCGCTACGCCCCAATGCTTTGGCGGCGTTGACGGTGGCCGCGTTGAAAAAATCTGTGGCATTCGTCTTGGGATAATGCTTTTCGTGGGCGAAGGTATCGGTCATGGAGCCGTCTTCGCCGTAACGGGTAAAGAGCACACGCCACTCGCAAAGCCGGTCCATATGCCAGGCCAGCCGCATATTCTGGATCATATCCACCGGCTGGGCATCGGTACCGATGGTCAGGTTGATCCCATAATCCAGGTATTTTGCATAGGAAAATAACCCTGCTCCGTAGTTGGCTTCGGCAATTGGGGTGTGGACCACCGTCACGCCGTGCTCGGCCAGCTTTTTGAGTTCACTGTTTTTTACGGTGAGCGCATGGGGCATCAGCAGCTTGGGGGTGAGCAGTCCCAGCTCGTCGAAGAGGTCTACCGTTGTTTTTCCGAAGCGGGGAATCACATACTTCCACTCCACATCTTCCTCGCAGGCGTGGAGGCGCATGGGGAGGTCAAGGGCTTGGGCGACAGCCATGGCTTCCTGCAGAACTTCAGGCTCCGTTAAGGAGATCTGGCAGGGATTCATAAAAGACCGGATCAGACTGTCCTGGCTTCCCCGGTATTTTTCGCAGTACGCCACGGCCTCCCGAAAGCTCTTTGCTTCCTGCTTTGGATCGTTTTGCCCATGGCGGCTGAGTCTGGATTTGAAGCTGGGTCCCAGATAGGAGCGGAGCCCCATCTCTTCTGCCGTTCCGGCCATGATCTCAAATTCCCTGGCAGTCTGGCTCCAGGCGTGGAAGCGTTCACCGGCGATGGGCATCATGGTGGTGATGCCGTTTAGAATCAACTGGGCCATGGAATACTTCTGACGGATATAGAACTCTTCTTCGGTGTACGGATCTTTTTCCCGAGGCTCGGCGCCCGGTTCCCAGTTGGGACCGTCGGAAGGGTCTTTTTTGAAAAGGACCACATCAAAGTTGGCGTGATCCGTATCCACATCGGCCTCCAGGTCGATAAAGCCTGGACTGATCACCGACAGACCAGCGTCCCACAGCGTGTCGTATTCTCCCGGATAGTCATGTCCGACGAACAGGACCGTATCTCCCCGATAGGCAACTTCGCCGTCCTCGTAGATCACGTGCTGCGTTCCGTCGTAAGCGATCACATACTTTCCTCTTAAAAGCGTCGTTTGGTTTTTCATCAGTGGTCTCCTTTGCGTTTTTCTGTACCCGAAGGGTAAAATGCGATATACTTTCAAACGGCCCCAAAGGACCGGAAAGGATCAGAGTTTCATGACAGATCTGCTGAAACAAGTCGCTCTTTATTATTTGCTTGGTGTAAATCTGCTGGCATTTGCAGTATCGGGCCTAGACAAGCGAGCTGCCGTAAAAGGCCGTCGCAGGGTCCCCGAAGCGCGTCTGCTTTTCCTTGCCGCCGCAGGAGGCGGTATCGGGCTGTTTCTGTCTATGGAATTCTTCCGTCACAAGACGCAGAAGTCCGCGTTTCGGATCGGCGTGCCCCTGATCATCCTGGCGCAGCTCCTCCTGTTTGCGGCTTTCCTTTATTTACGCTATTACGACTAAAATACCTTCGAATCTCGCTTTCGTCAATGACATCTGTTTCTATGGTATAATGAATCGATATGAGCCGATTTATGCACATCATCAACAATATCAGAGACCGCAAGCTGTTTCGTCCGACGCCGGCCAGGATGATCCTGTTCGGATTTTCGGGCCTCATCCTTCTGGGCGCTGTTGTGCTGAGCCTGCCGCTCAGCTCGTCTTCGGGACAATCCATCGGCTGGACCGATGCGCTGTTCACCTCGGCTTCTGCGGTTTGCGTTACCGGGCTTGTGGTGGCGGATACGAACCTGCAGTGGTCCATTCTGGGGAAAACGGTGATCTTACTGCTGATCCAGATCGGCGCCCTGGGCATCATGTCCGTGGTGACGGTCTTTTCTGTATTTACAGGGAAGCGGCTGGGCCTGATGAATCGACTGACGCTCCAGGAGTCGCTGAACAACTTTTCCATCGGTGGGATCGTGAAAACGTTCTACGGGATCCTGGGTGTTACACTGATCGCCGAACTGGCGGGTGTCCTGATCTTCTTTACGGAGCTTCTTCCTGTCTACGGTCTTTCCGGGGCGGCTGGGAAAAGCATCTTTCACTCCGTTTCTGCCTTCTGCAACGCAGGGTTCGACCTCTTCGGCGCTTCGGACGCTCCCTTTTCCAGCATCCTGGCCTTTCAGGAGCGCCCGCTGTTTCTGCTCACCACCAGCCTGCTGATCGTCCTGGGCGGACTGGGTTTTATCGTGTGGAACGACATCGCAGTCCACCGGCGCTTTTCGAAGCTGACGCTCCATTCCAAGGTCGTACTCGTGACCACCGGGATCCTGCTGGCCCTGGGCACGTTGCTCTTCTGGATGACGGAAGCCCAGAATCCCCAAACGCTGGGAACTCTGTCCGGTCCCGAAAAGCCGATCAACGCATTCTTCCTGTCTGTCACCGCCAGGACTGCCGGTTTCAGCGCTGTGGCTCCGGCGGAGATGAACGATGCTTCGAACTTTCTGACCATGCTGCTCATGTTCATCGGCGGCGCCCCCGGCTCTGCCGCGGGCGGCATCAAAGTAACCACCTTCAGCATTTTGATGCTCACGGCGATCGCCATCGCCCGAGGCAAAGGCGACGTGCAGATCTTCGGACGCCGGCTGCCCGTCAGCATCATCATGAAGGCGATCGCCGTGGCCGCCCTGGCGATGTTCACCGTTATCACCGTCACGCTGCTCCTGCTGGTCGAGAATCAGGTGACCTTTTTGGAGGCCCTGTACGAAGCCATTTCCGCCTTTGCCAACGTGGGCCTGTCCAC
>DPKU01000146.1 GCA_003542355.1 Clostridiales bacterium
TCTCCGGAATACTGAAGCAGCTCGGTGATCAGCTCGGAGGTGGAAGAGGCATAGACTTCCATGTAAGTGAGCGTCGCATTCTCGATGGCTTCCTTCGAACGGCGGTGATGATCGATCACCACCAGTTTGCCGGTCTTTCCGATGAGCTTGGGGCATTCCGTCAAGCTTCCGATGTGGGTATCCACCACCACAAGCAATGTATTGGGCCGCGCCAGTTCCAGGGCGCGATCCGACGTAAGGAAACTGAAGCGTCCCGTAGCCGCTGCAGCCTCGTATATGATCTCGATGGCCTCGCCCACTTCGTTCAGCACGATATCCACATTGGCGGTGAACCGCTTGGCCATGTGATAGACGCCGATGGCGGCACCGAAGCTGTCCATATCCGGACGGGTGTGACCCATGATGATCACCCGGTCCGACGTGGTGATGAGCTGCTGCAGCGCGTGGGCGACGATGCGGGACTTTCCTTTGTTCCGCTTTTCCACTGTCGTGAGTCCGCCTCCGTAAAACTCGATCTCCCCGCCGTTGCGCTTGATCACGACCTGATCACCGCCCCGGCCCAAGGCCAGATCCAGCGCGTTGACTGCATAGTTTTGCAGATCGTTCAGCGTTTTGGCCCCGGCACCCACGCCGATGGAAAGGGATGTGGGGAAATCCGCCTTGGTCTCGATTTGATGGATCTCATTGATGATGGGAAATTTCTCTGCGACCAGCGTTTCCAAATGCTGATTCTCAAACAGCATCACGTAGCGGTTGCTGCGGGTCCTGGAAATGGCCGCATCCATGCCGCTGGCCCAGTTTCGGATCATCTTGTCGATGCCGGCCGTAATGGAAGATTGCTCATCGGAAGGCGAGCTGGCCAGCAGATCGTCGTAATTATCGATATTGATAAAGGCCACGCAAGGGCGTTTGTCGCCGTAGAGCTCTTTGACGATCTGATAGCTGGTGACGTTGGCCCAGAACAGCATTTTCTTGTCCCGGTCGTAGTTGCGCATCGTACCGGCGGTGACCCGATAGATCCGGTCCTCCACAGGAATGATCAACTGCTTCTCCGGCTTGTCAAAAAATTCGGTGATCATGTTTTTATCTACTTTGTCGTAAAAAGCTTCCTCGCTGTCGAACACTGTGTGGAATCGCTGATTGCTCCAGAGCAAACGGCCTTCCATGTCGATCAGGCTCAGCAGAAGCGGACTGTTTTCCGTAAAGGCCCGGGCGATCTCATCCCGGTCTCCCGACAGGCTCTCCTCGTAGGAATCGATCTGATCCAGCGTTCTGGTTCTTGTGAACTTCCCGTGGTACACCTGAAGGGAAAACGTGAGAACAAGGCACAGGATCCCGGCAGGAAGGCTGAACCAGAGCACGCAAAAGGACAAAAAAATCATGACGATCAAATCGATCTTCAGGTAAGGTTCGACGATTTTGTGCAAAAGCCTGCTTGCCATTTTCTCCTCCCTTTTGTGCCGGCAGATCGCGCTGCCGCATAGATACTACAGTATACCACAAAAAGCGTTTTTGAAACAAAAAAACCGGAGCCAGGCTCCGGTTTTCAGTCGTATCAATCTGCGTCGAAAGGCAGAAGCGCCACGATCCGCGCTCTCTTGATGGCTGTGGTTACTGCTCTTTGATGCATGGCACAAGTTCCGGTGATCCGCTTTGGCAAGATCTTTCCCCGTTCTGTGATATATTTCTTGAGCGTGTCCGTATCTTTATAGTCGATATTTTCGGTTTTGTCGGCACAGAACTGGCATATTTTTTTCCTTCTGTTTCCGCCGTAGCTCTTCCTTTTATTGTCTCTGTTTTCTCTATCTCTTTCCATGATATGGATGTCCTCCTGTCCTGAAGCTTTTTAGAAGGGAATATCGTCGTCGGTCAATGCACCGAATCCTTCGGGTACCTGAGATTCGGATTTGGGCTGCGGACTGCTTTGCTTGGCGCCGCCGCCTTCTCCCTCGTTCTTGTCTCCCCAGTCTAAAAATTCTACGCGATCTGCCAGTATGTCGGTGGTATAAACGGTGCGCCCGTCCTTCTCGTATTTCCCGGTCTGGATACGGCCCTGAATGCCCACGAGACGGCCCTTGGCAAGAAAACGCTCCACCAATTCAGCCGTTTTGCCGAAACAGACAATGGCGGGAAAGTCCGCGCCGCGGTCTTCTCCGTTCTTGTCCTTGCCCCGGTCGATGGCAATGGTAAAACGGGCTACAGCCATTTGGCTGCCCGCTCCGTACCGGATGTCCGGATCTCTGGTTAATCTTCCGATCAATGATACCGAATTCATACTTTCACCGCTTTCCTATTTCTCATCTTTGTTAATGACGAGATGCCGCATAAAGCTGTCCGAGATCTTGAGCCGTCTGTCCAATTCCTTGGGAAGCTCGGGGCTGGCCGTAAATTGCATTACGACATAATATCCCTCGTTCTTCTTCCGGATCGGATAAGCAAGCTTTTTGATTCCCCAGATGTTCACGTCGGAGACTTCTCCGTCGGCTGCGATGATCTCTTTGACTGTTTCGATCGCTGCTGCCTTCTTGTCGTCTTCCAAAATCGGATCGAGGATAAACATCAACTCATACTTATTCATTATTTCACCTCCCTATGGACTGAATGGCCACGGTTCCTCCGTGGCAGAGAGCAATGGTTCGCTTGACTGCGAAACGAATGCCTAAACAGTATACCATGGCTTGTCTCAAATGCAAGCGGTTTTTAGCACATTGGTGTTCCCGGATATCGCATTGGTCATGCCGCCCGTAATGACGATCCTGTCTCCGCTTTCCAGGCCACACTGCTCGGTGGCGACCCGCTGGGCCATGTCCAGCAGCTGGTCGGTGGCGCTCATCTCCGTAGCGATAAGAGGCGTGACGCCCCAGGACATGGCCAGTTTCCGCCGGGTGCTTTCGTAAGGCGTAAGGGCCATGATGTCGATGGGCGGCCTGAATCTGGAGATCATCCGCGCAGTGATGCCGGAAATCGTGCAGGATACGATGACCTTGGCATCGATGTCCATGGCCAGGCTGCAGGCTGCGTGGGAGACGGCATCTGTCATGTCCCGGATGGAAAATTCCATGTTCCGGAAACGCTTGTCGTAATGGATGTTTTTCTCGGTCTCCTCGGCGATCCGGGCCATGGTCTGGACCGTCAGTACCGGATACTTACCCACTGCAGTTTCTCCGGAGAGCATGATGGCGCTGGTGCCGTCGTAGACCGCATTGGCTACATCGGAGGTCTCTGCCCGGGTAGGTCTGGAGTTGTAGATCATGGATTCCAGCATTTCGGTGGCCGTGATCACGCGTTTGCCGATCATCCGGCAGGCATTGATCAGGTGCTTTTGTATGGCAGGCAGCTGCTCAAAGGGGATCTCTACGCCCATGTCGCCCCGGCCGATCATGATGCCGCTGCATTCTGTGGCGATGTCCATCACGTTGTCCACGCCCGAACGGTTTTCGATCTTGGCGATCAGCTCGATCTGCTTGCCGCCGTTTTCGTCCAGAAAGTGACGCACATCCAGGAGGTCCTGGCGTGTGGAGACAAACGAACAGGCCACAAAGTCCACGTCGTTGAAGATCCCGAAAAGCAGATCTTCCTTATCTTGCGCACTCAAATAGGTGAGGTTCAGAACTTTGCCGGGGAAATTCATGCTCTTTCTGTCGGAGAGTTCTCCGCCCACCAGGGTCCTGCACAGCACTTCGTTTTCAGTCAGGCTGATCACCTCGAAGACCAGCATGCCGTCATTGAGAAGGATATGATCGCCCGGATCCAGGTCTTTGGTGAGCCCCTGATAGTTGACGGAGACCCGCTGCTGGTCGCCGGGGACGTCCCGGGTATCAAAGGTAAAGAGATCCCCTTCCCGCAAAAGGATCTTCCCGTCTTGGAATGTCCGGATCCGGTACTCGGGCCCCTTGGTATCCAGAAGGATCGCCACGGGCAAATTGAGCGCTTCCCGGACCCGCTTGATCCGGTCGATCTTGACCTGATGTTCCTCGTGGGTCCCATGGGAAAAGTTCAGCCGGGCCACGTTCATGCCGGCCAGGCACATGGCCCGCAGGCTGTCCTCGTCGGAGCAGGCCGGTCCGATGGTGCATATTATTTTGGTCTTTCTCATTGAGATACCTCTCGTTTAACCGATGGAAGCGATGCCGGAGAACGCCTGGTAGAGTGCCAGGATCACGCCGACCACGGCTTCGCCGCCCAGCAATCCGGGCGCGATGATGTCACCAAGGCCCGATTGGGCAAACTTCGGCGCGAACCGATCCGTCAGATATTTCAGCAGTCCCCCGAACATCGCCGTCAGCGACAGATAGAACGGAAGATAAATGCCCAGGCCCAGGGTCATGACCGGCAGGTTCATTACGTAAAGGACCAGACCAGCCACGCAGCCCACAAGGAAAGAAGTCATGTGCGGGATGCCGCCCACCATGGCCGCGACCATGCTCGCCTGAGGCGCGGGGAACATTTTGTCGGGACCAAAGGCTTCCGGGCCGTAGGCCTTGAGGACCACATAAAAGACGCCCACAGACACAAATGCGCCGATCAGGCCGC
>DPKU01000145.1 GCA_003542355.1 Clostridiales bacterium
GATCGTCGCCATCGCTTCGGATCCGGCCGCCCAGGGCTTGGATCATAGCTTTGACCGATTCGATCCGATCACTCTCTTTCAGGCGGAGACGGCCGCAGTTTCGCAGAACGGTGGTTTCTTTTTTCCCGCAGGCCAGCACCGCCAGGATCGGGACCAGATCGGGGATCTCCCGCACATCCGTGTCGGTTTCTCCGCTGTCCAGGATGGACCGGATCCGCCGGTCTGCCTGAAGGGAGGCTTCCGAAAGACCCAGGACCTCTATCGCGGAGCCCAGGGCAGAGGCCGCAAGCCAGAACGCGCCGTTGCTCCAGTCGCCTTCTACAGGAAAAGAGGCTGGCGCGCGATAGGTTTGTCCGCCGGGGATGACCCAGCCTTTCTCCCCGGACCGGATCCGGATGCCGAAGCGCTTCTGGCAGTCCAGCGTCATGTCCACGTAGGCGCTGCTTTCCAGGTCGGTGGTCAATATCAGTTCGCTGTCTCCGGACACAAGCGGCAAGGCCAAAAGCAGGCCGCTGATGTACTGAGAGCTGATATTGCCGGGGATCTCGTAGCGGCCGCTCTGCAGGCGGCCTGAAAGGCGAAAGGGCAGCGCAGGCTGGGAAAAGCAGATGCCGTGCTGCGTCAGGAGGCTCAAAAGAGGTTCCATGGGGCGCCGGGGCAGCCGCCCTTCTCCGGTAAAGGTGACGTCCAGCCCCAGGGCGGCTGCGATGGGCACCAGCAGCCGGAGCGTGGTGCCGCTCTCGCGGCAGTCTGCCGCGCCGGCGCCCCGCAGGATCTCCAAAGCCTGTCTTGTGGCGATCAGGTCTTCGGAAGGCTTTTCTATGGAAATCAGTTCCGGCTGTCCGCTCAGGGCTGCGCAGATCATGGCCCGGTGGGCCTGGGATTTGCTGGGGATGCTGTGGATCGTCCCTTTCAGGATCGAGGGTTGGATCAGGATGTCCATATTACTCCAATCCGGTTCGAAGCAATGTTTTCGCTTCCTCCAGGCTCAAGGTGACAAGCTCACATGCGCCGATGCGCCGGGGCAGGACCAGAGTCAGCTGGTCTTTGCGTTTCTTTTTGTCTGCGCCGACGGCAGTAAGGAGCTGCTGGACATCCCATTCGATGGGACCCCAGAGTTCCCGGACTTCCAGCACTTGTCTCAGCGTCTTTAGCGTTCCTTTTTCTGCGAAGCCGCTCTTTTCCGCCGCCCGGGTGACAGCGATCATGCCCAGGGCTACAGCGCGTCCGTGTCGCAGGGTGTAATCGCTGCAGACTTCCATAGCGTGGCCCAATGTGTGCCCGAAATTCAGAAGCGCCCGCAAGCCTTCTTCTTTTTCATCCCGCTCCACGATGGACGCTTTCAAAGCTACGCAGCGCCGGATCACTTCTTCTTCGGAGAAGGATGCTTTCCCCAGGAGTTCAAAGAGGACCGGATCTCCGATCACGGCGCACTTTACTGCTTCCGCCGTTCCTTCGGCATAGATGTCTTCGGGCAGCGTTTGAAAGGTATCTGTGTCGCAAAAGACGGCTTTCGGCTGGCAGAAGGCGCCGGCCAGATTCTTCCCCTTGCTCAGGTTGATGCCGGTCTTTCCGCCTACGGAAGAATCCACTGCGGCCAGAAAGGTGGTGGGCACCTGGACGAACCGGATGCCCCGCAGGTAACATGCGGCCGCAAAGCCCGCCATGTCCCCTGTTACGCCGCCGCCCAGCGCCAGGATCCCGTCGCTCCGATCGAAGCCTTCTTCCGCCAGAAATTCCAGCATCGCGCCAAAGGTGGGCAGGGTCTTTTGCGCCTCTCCGTTTGGAAAGACGAATTTTGACACGAGATAGCCGGCCTCTTTCAGAGACGCTTCCACCGACGGCCCGTAGTGTCGGTCCACCACATCGTCGGTGATCACTGCTATTTTACACCCGGAAAGTACAGAAGGCAAAAGTTCGCCCAGCTTGCCCAGGAGCCCCGGGCCGATCCTTACCGGATAAGCAGGATCCGTGTTCACGGTCACAGTGTTCATTCTTCCATATCCTCTCTGTCGGCCAGTTCCTTGAGTTCCCGGCCTTCCCGCAGCAGCGCTGTCAGCTTCTCCCGGTCTTTGCCTGCCACAGCCTCCCGGAATTCCTGCAGGTGCGCCAGCATGCCGTCGATCTCCTCGGTCAGGTGCTCCGCATTCTCCAAAAATAGTTCGCTCCACATGGCCTCGTTCAACCGTGCGACCCGGGTCATGTCCTTGTAGCTGCCGGCGGAAAAGCCGTGCTGCAGCTGCGCTGTAGGGCTCTTGATATAAGCGCTGGACACCACGTGGGCCAGTTGGGATGTAAAGGCGATGCGCCGGTCGTGTTCTGCGGCCGTGGTGATCTCGATATTTCCGAATCCCAGGGCGCCCCAGAATTTTTTGATGCGCTGAAGCCGCTCCAGACCGATGCCTTTGGGCGGCACCAAAAGGATGGAAGAATTTTTGAACATGGCGCCCTGGGCATTGTCAAATCCCCACCGCTCTACTCCGGCCATGGGATGGGCGCCCACGAAGCAATATCCGTTTTCCTCCGCATGGGGAAACAGCCGGTTGCAGATGGATTCCTTGACGCCGCCGCAGTCCATCACGATGCAGTCGGGCTTGAAGCGATGACTGTTGTCCTCGACCCATTGGACGATGTCGTTGGGATAAAGCGCGATCAGGATCATGTCGCAGACGCCGATGCGCTCCTCGGTCAGCTCCAGATCGATGGCCTCCAGAAGCCTGGCTTTGTGGGTGGTGCTCACGTTGATGTCGTAGCCCAGTACCGTATCCGGCGTTTCCCGTTTGATGGATTTTGCGATGGAGCCTCCGATGAGGCCCAGGCCTACGATGCCGATGTTCATGACAGTTCCTCCCTTGCTATTGACTCATTTCTTCGGATCGCATGGCATAGGGGCGTATGGCGAACACCGCTTTTGCCACGTCTGCAAAGCGCTCCGGCGTCAGCGACTGGGCGCCGTCGCACAGGGCGTGCTGGGGGTCGTTGTGGACTTCGATCATCAGTCCGTCTGCGCCGGCGGCAGTTGCGGCCAGGGCCAGGGGTTTCACCAGATCGGCGATCCCCGAGGCGTGGCTGGGGTCCACCATCACCGGAAGGTGAGTCTTCTTTTTCAGTACGGGAATGGCGGAGATATCCAGCGTATTGCGTGTGGCCGTCTCGAAGGTACGGATCCCGCGTTCGCAGAGAACCACGGCCTCGTTGCCACCGGCCATGATGTATTCTGCGCTCATGAGCAGCTCGTCGATGGTGTTGGCCAGACCCCGCTTCAACAGGATGGGTTTGTCCACGTGCCCAAGCTCTTTGAGGAGCTGAAAGTTCTGCATATTTCGTGCCCCCACCTGGATCATGTCCACTTCTTCGAAATACTTCAGCTGGCCGATCTCCATGATCTCCGTCACCACGGGCAAGCCCGATGCTTTTTTCGCTTTGATCAGCAGCTCGATGCCGTTGCCGCCCAGTCCCTGGAAAGCATACGGAGACGTACGGGGCTTAAAGGCGCCGCCCCGGAGCAGCGTCGCGCCGCCCTCCAAAACGCCCATGGCCACCTGTTTCATCTGATCCTCGGTCTCGATGGAGCAGGGGCCTGCGCAGATCGCAAAGTGGCCGCCGCCGATCTTTACGCCGCCTACCTCCACGATCAGGTCGTCGGGATGAAACTTCCGGTTGGCGTTCTTATAGGGTTCCCGGATGCGCTTTACATCTTCCACGATGTCCAGGGACTTGATCAGCTCCATGTCGATGGTGGACGTGTCGCCCACCAGCCCCAGGACCAGGTTGTTGATCCCCAGGCTGGAGTGGATGGTGATGTTCTGGCTGGTGAGCCATACCGTCAGATTGTCCAGCTGTTCCGGATCGGGATTGGGTTTCAATACGACTATCATTTTTTTGACCTCCGCCTAATAAAAAACTCCCAAGCGTTCTGCTTCGGAGTTGCAATCCATTTTGTAAGAGCGTCGCCTTACAAACAAGTCACTCGTCTTTCGCTGCAGAACGCAAAGAAACCTTGCGGTAATAATATCCTGCAAAGCTAAAGTAAAAGTATTCTGCTGCGAAACGGCTGGTTCTCATCGTTTGGATCTCCTATAAATATTGGATATACGTTAGCACAAAAAAATCGTACTGTAAAGTCACTTTCGAAAAAAAAGCGGCCTTCGCATGTGCGAAGGCCGCTGCATTGGATCGAATTACAGTTTTTTGATCTCTCGAATGATCGACTGGACCGCCTGATCCACCAGTTCGTGGGTCGTCGCCAGATTCATGCGCACGAAGGGGACAAAGTTGTCTCCGCCGAACCATTCGCCATAGTCGAAGGCGATGCCGCACTTGTCCTGCATAAAGGTTTTGACTTCTTCCTGGGTCTTGAAATATTTCTCAAAATTCATCCAGAGCAGATAGGTCCCCTGCAGGTCGGCTACGGTAACGTCGGGAATTTCCTTGGCAAAGGTGTCCCTTACGTATTCGAAGTTGCTGTAGATCTGTGCTTTGATCTCCTCCAGCCAATCTCTGCCGCCTTTGTAGGCTGCTTCCACGGCCACAAAGCCGAAAGCGTTGCCGTCGTAGGTGTGGATCCGTCTTTGATATTCCAGATAGCGCTCCCGCAGTTCTTCGTTGGGAATGATCACGATAGAATTCTGCAGGCCTGCCAGATTAAAGGTCTTGGAGGCGGCGGTCATGGTGATGCAGAAATCGTCGTAGTTGCCCAGGGTCGCGGTTGGGTAGTGCTTGTTGGAGCCGAATACGAAGTCCTGATGGATCTCGTCGGAAATGACCAGCACGTTGTGCTTGCGGCAGATCTCCATGAGCTGGCGGAGTTCTTCGGGGGACCAGACCCGGCCGATGGGATTGTGAGGCGAGCTCATGATAAAGAGCTTGACGTCGTTATCCACAATGTCTTTTTCAAATTTGGCAAAGTCGATGGTATAATCCATGCCGTTGCGCACCAGGTCGCACTGGATCAGGGTCCGGTCGTTCCACTTGGCGGCGTTGATCATGGGGTAATAGACCGGTGTAAGCAGGATCACTGCATCGTCAGGCTTCGTGGCAAAGAGCAGGACCCAGTTGAACGCGGGCACGATGCCCGGGGCAAAGCAGATCCACTCTCTTTTGACGTCATATCCGTGGTATTTCTTTTCCCATTCGATAAAGGCGTCAAAATAGCCTTTCCCGGGAGAGTAATAGCCGAATGCTGCGGTGTCGATGTACTTCTTGAGGGCTTCCGTGATACAGGGAGCTTCCTTGAAATCCATATCGGCTACCCACATTGCCAGAAGATCGGGATCGCCAAACTGCGAATCCAGCGCATCCCATTTTGCGCTGTCGGTCCCGCGTCTGTCGATGTATTTCAGTGCCATGTTGATTCCTCCTATAAATCGATAAAATAAGTAGTGTGAAAAGTGGTTATCGAGAAAGAGCCCGAGGGCCAGGGCTCTCGCATACTCTGCACCCAATGATATCAAAAAATATCATCAACCGCAAGGCATTCTCCGGATCATTATTGTATGCGCAATGGAATTGCGGTATGATAATCGAACAGGGCACGAAGGAAAAAATTCTACCGTGACCCGGAAGGAGAAGAAAAATGACACAAAAAAGAAAAAGCAGAGCACACAAAACACAGCCGTTATCCCTAAAAAATCAACTGACCGTCCGCGGTATGATCATCGGCGGATTGGGGGCAGTCATCCTCACCACGAGCTCCATGTATGTGGCGCTCAAGCTGGGAGCCTTACCCTGGCCGATCATTTTCGTCGCACTGGTATCCATGTTTTCCCTCAAAGCGCTGGGAAACACCAACATCAATGAAATCAACGTCACCCATACCGCCATGTCGGCAGGCGCCATGGTAGCCGGAGGCGTGGCATTTACCATCCCCGGTCTGTACATGCTGGATCCCGGCACGGAAACGGACATGACCACGCTGCTGATGGTCGTTCTGGGCGGCGTGCTCCTGGGCCTGATCTCCACGGGGATCATCCATCATCACTTTATCGTGGAAAAGGATTTGCCCTATCCCATGGGACAGGCCGCGGCCGACACCCTGGTGATCGGCGATGAAGGCGGCAAGAAATCCAAAATGCTTTTTTCGGCCTTCGGCGCTTCGGCGCTCTTTACGTTCCTGCGGGACAAGCTTTTATGGATCCCCACAACGCTGCCGGTGAGCAACGGCTTGATCCATGCCGGCGTGGCGGCCTTCGTCTGGCTGTCGCCCATGCTGTTGGCCGTGGGATACATCATCGGACCGCTGTATATTTTCGTCTGGTTCCTGGGGGCGCTCATCGGTGACATCGGCGTCGTTGTCGGCGGTGTGTCCGCCGGATGGTGGGACCTGTCCACTGCCTCGGCCATCAAGACGTCCCTGGGCATCGGGGTCATGGTCGGCTGCGGTGTGGGCATCGTGGTCAAGGGCATCCTGCCCGCCGCCGGTGAAATGATCAGAAATATGCTGAAAAGAAGCAGCCAGAGCGCCATGAACATCCGGATCGTTCCCTTTGTTCTGGCGGCCTGCGCATTGCTGTTCACTTTAGGTGCCGGCATGAGTCCGCTGGCGGGCGTTCTGACCATCGTCGGCGTCTGGCTGGCTTGCTCCATGTCCGCCCAGGTGGTAGGACAGTCGGGCATCAATCCCATGGAAGTTTTCGGGGTGATCGTGCTTCTGCTGATCCAGCTGGTCGCCCGGCTGCCCCAGACCCAGGCCTTCTTCGTGGCTGCGGCGGTGGCTGTTGGCTGCGGTCTGGCCGGCGACATCATGAACGACTTTAAAGCGGGACATATCCTGAAAAGCAACCCGAAAGCCCAATGGACCGCCGAATGTCTGGGCGGCCTGATCGGCGCATTTGTGTCTGTGGGCGTCTTTTATGTGGTCCTCAAGGCCTACGGCCCGGAAGCCTTT